>CANIJN010000106.1 GCA_947467625.1 Opitutia bacterium
CTGGGCCGGGTACGGTGACGACGGCGGGTTCGGAGAGCACCGCGCCCTGAGGGTTGGTGACGACTACGGTGTAAGCGTCCCTCGCACCGCTGGCGGCGGTGACGGTGAAGCGATAATTACGGGTGATCGCATCCGCAATGGAGGTGCCATTCCGCCGCCACTGATAGGTGAGATCGCCCGCTGATTCGCCATCCGACGGACGAGCACCGGACCCCACCGCCAGCACCGAGAGCGCCACAGTGTCGCCGATGGTCGCCGTCTGCGCCTTGGGCGACTCGTAAATGATCGGTCGAAGCGGAAAACTGATCGAAATATATCCGCTTGGGCTGGTCACCGAACCCCAGGGATTGGTCACCGTCACGCTATAGGTGCCGACATCGGCGACCGCGGCTGACGTGCGGGAAAAAGTCTCTTTGGTCTCGCCGGCGATCGGTACGCCATCCTTGCGCCACTGGTACGTGAAGGGCGCGGTGCCTTTGACCAAGAGGGGCAGACTAAACGAGTCTCCCAGCACCACCCCGGCCGGAAACGAAATAGCGTCGACCACCGGGGCGGCGTCCGCAGTGACGGTGAGCACGTAGGGACCGCCGGTGGCGATACCGGATGAATTTGCCACGACCACCGTGAAGCTGCCGGCATCGGCCAAACGCACCGCACCCAAAGTCAACGTGGCACGGGTCGCGCCCGCGAGGTCAGCACCTCCTTTCTTCCATTGATACGTCAAAGGCGCGGTGCCCGTGACCGTCACGGCGAACGAAACCGTCTGGCCCTCAGCCACCGAGGGACTGGTCTCGACGCTGGAAATCTGCGGTAGCGTTCCTCCTTGGCCGAAGGCGACGCGCGTGCCTGCTAAGAACAGCACGAACAGCAAAACACTTTTACGGCTCAAGGATTGAAAAATGACAGTACAAACACAACCAAGGCGGACGAAAACAGCAAGCGGGAGCCTTTTCCGACTCAACCACCGGCCACTGGGGGGATAAAGACGATCCGGTCACCGTCGCGGAGGAGGGCGGTGGCGGCAACAAACTCATCATTGACGGCGGCGCGGATGCGGTCGGCGGGCAGCGTGAACGCGTGGCGGGCGCGGAGTTCGGCGTAAAGGGCGGTGGGCGTGGCGGCAGTGGTGGTGAGCGTTTCCTGGGTGAGCCCGCGCTGCTCACGGAGGATCGCGAAATATTCGACGTGGAGGGTGAGCATAGGTGTGGAGCTGATACGGAAAGATGGCGAGCGGCACGGCACGAGCGCCGACCCTATTGGGCGAGGTAGTCGGATTTGCCGCCGGTTTTTTCGAGCAGGCGGATCTCGCGGATCACGATGCCATGGGTCACGGCTTTCGCCATGTCGTAGAGCGTGAGCGCGGCGATCGTCGCGCCGGTGAGGGCTTCCATCTCCACGCCCGTTTTGGCGTGGGTCTGGGCGTGGCAATGGATCGTGACCTCGCCTGTATCGTCAGCGAGGAGACGCGATTCGATTACGATCTGGCAATCGTCGAGCGGGAGCGGGTGGCAGAGCGGGATGAGGTCGCTGGTTTTTTTTGCGCCCATCACGCCGGCGAGGATGGCCGTTTGAAAAATCGGGCCTTTCTTCGTGGCGATCTCACCGGCGCGGAGGAGCGCGGCGAGTTCGCACGGAAGGGAAATGATGGCGACGGCGTGCGCGGTGCGGCGCGTGATGGCTTTGTCGCCGACGTTGACCATCGCGGGGCGGTTTTGCGCGTCGAGGTGGGAGAACATGGAGGAGAATCACTGAAGGACTCATGACTAATGTCCAATGCTTGGTCGCCTTCGGCGGTTGGAAACCGCCGCTCCCTCATGCCCAAGGGTAAAACGGCGCGAGCGTGCCGGCGGGGAAATCGGCGGGGCCGGGGGGGAGTTCGACGAAACCGTCGGTGGCCACGAGACCGGCGAAATCACCGGAAGTATTGCTGGGGTCGGGGGTGGCGAGCAGTTCCGCCCGTGGGCCGCTCGCAAGTTTCACGGGCAGGAGGCAGGCGAGTTTAGGCTTCCACGACACGGACGCGGCGAGGGCGACGGTGCGTGGCGCGACGGGGGTGGCACCGCTGGCGTACGCGAGGCCAGGCAGCACGTAACGGTGAAGGCAAGTATAGGCAGAGACGGGATTGCCGGGCAGCGCGAAGATGGGCGTGTCCCGCGTGCTTTTTCCAAACCAAAAGGGTTTGCCGGGGCGCTGCGCGACGCCTTGGAAAATTTTCTTCACGCCTTGGCGGTCGAGCTCGGAGGGCAAGTAGTCAAATTTACCTTTGGAAACTCCGCCCGCAATGAGCACGACATCGAACTCGGCGATGATGTGCCAGAGGAGATGCTCGATTTCATGGCGCACATCCCGCAGGTGGAAACGGGACACGTGGGGATAGCCGGCGGCGGCGAGCGCGGCGCTGAGTGCGTGATCGTTGCTGCGGCGGATTTGGTGCGGCGCAACCGACGCGCCGACTTCGACCAGTTCATCGCCGGTGGCGATGACGGCGATTTTTGGCGACTGACTGACGGCGATGGTGGCGTAGCCACACGAGGCAGCCACGGCGATTTCACGGCCCGTGAGACGAGTACCCGCGGGCACGATGACGTCCTTCGCGCGGTGGTCGCTGCCGCGGCGGTGGATGGCGTGGCCGGCTAGGAATTGCGCGGCGGCAGCTGAAACCGAGACTGTCGCCTCAGAGGTAAATCCGGCAGCGGTGGCCGGATCACGGGCAGTTTCCTCGTAGGGCACGACGCAATCTGAACCGACGGATAGCACGGCGCCGGTCATGATTTCGATGCACGCATCGGCGGCAGCACCCAGTTTGAAGGGCCGCATACCGGCGGCTTGCACGCCTTCCACGCGGAAGTGGGTCACGCCGGCGGAGAGCGATGCGGCGCGCAGCGCGTAGCCGTCCATGGTCACCCGGTCGAAGGGCGGGAGATCGCGGTCGGCGCAAACATCGCCGCGCAGCATGCGCCCGTGCGCCTGCGCGAGCGGACAATCTTCGCGGTGAAACGGAGCGAGGTGGGTGAAGATAAGTTTTTCCGCTGCGGCTGGCGTAATCATTTTTTGAAGGAGGCTGCTTGCAGGCGCAGAACGCACTGCCACGGTTCATCGCCTGCAACTGTGGTCGCCAAACTAGGCCGCGACCCGCGCAGGCTGCAATCTCCATGGGTCCCCTCACCGACCAATACAACCGCCCGTTGCGCGACTTGCGCATTTCGGTAACGGATCGCTGCAACTTTCGCTGCCCTTACTGCATGCCGAAGGAAGTGTTCGGAGCCGGTTACCCGTTTCTCCGCGACCCGCAGCTCATGACCCTCCCTGAGCTCACGCGGATTGTGCGGGCGTTTCAGGCGCTGGGGGTGGACAAAGTGCGCCTGACGGGTGGCGAGCCCTTGCTCCGCGCCGATGTGCCAGAGCTCGTACGGATCTTGAAGCAGGAGCTCGGCGTGAAGGATGTCGCGCTCACGACGAACGGCTGGTTGCTGGAAAAACTCGCACCGGCCTTGCGCGCGGCGGGGCTCGACCGGCTCAACGTGTCGGTGGATGCGCTCGACGATACGACGGCGGGAAAACTGAATGGCCTCGGCTTCAGCGTGGAGCGGGTATTGCGCGGCATCGACGCGGCGGCCGCGCTGGGATTTCCGATCAAGATCAATACCGTGGTGCAACGCGGCGTGAACGACGGCGAGCTGTTGACGTTGTGCGAGTATTTTCGGGCGCGGGGACACGCGGTGCGGTTCATCGAATTTATGGACGTAGGGAACACCAACCACTGGTCGGTCGAGCGCGTGGTGCCGGCGAAAGAAATCGTCGAACGTATCGGAGAAAAATGGCCGCTCGCAGCGGTCGGCCCCGCCTATCGCGGCGAAGTCGCTGCGCGTTACCGTTACCTCGATGGGCGTGGCGAGATCGGTATCATCAGTTCGGTGACGGAACCGTTTTGCCGGGATTGTCACCGCGCTCGGCTCTCGGCTGACGGAAAATTGTTCACGTGTTTGTTTGCTTCGCTCGGCTGGGATGTGCTCGGCGCACTGCGGGCGGGCGCGGATGCGGCGGGCTTGGAAAGCTATCTTTCGCGAGTCTGGGGCGGGCGGCTCGATCGCTACAGCGACGAGCGGGCAGAACTGCTCGCGACGGGTGAGGCGCGGGCTAAAATTGAGATGAGTTATATCGGAGGGTGAGCGGAAATCTCGTCCCGCTTACGGGGCGATGCTCGGAATTCGCTCACTCCAGTTACGCCGATAAATGCGAAAGTCTGCTCTATCAATGGTGAGGACTTGCGCCCGAGGATGCCGTTCACTCAGACGCACGACACACGCTCCGGGAAGTTGGCAGCGACCGGCGTAGCGCGCCATTAAGGCGCGAATCTTCGGTAACTCCTGAGGGAAAAGCGGGACGGCATCGAGGGCACCGAGTGGGATGACTTCGAGAAATCCGACCAGCGGGCCAGTGTCCAAAATAATACTAGGCGCCGCCAGAAAGTGCGGTTTCGCTTACGCTGATCGCAACTCACCCAAGCGGCGGGATGAAGTCGCGCCCTACTGCTCACTCATACCGCGCTGCGCTACCGAAATAGTTGAGCATCCAAATTTCCTTCCAGACCCGAAAGCGGCCCTCGTGGGTGATCTTGCCGAGGTCTTCACGGTCGTGGTGCGGGTGGAGGAAACCCAATTCGGTGTTCACCTGATCCAGTTCCTGCTGGACGGTGTTGAGGTCAGAGAGTGGTTCGGCGGAAAACGGCACGGCGATCGCCTTGCCTGCGAGGAGCCGGGCGCGGTGACGGGAAAGCAGTCGAGGGAGCGAACGGCGCCACGGAACCCGTTCGACAAACCAATTTTCCGGGTAAAAACCGGCAAAAGGAATGTAGAGGTTGTCGGTGAGGTAGCGGCGCCCGTCGGCGGTGATCGAAGTGACTGCAAAACAAACCGAGATTGCACCGTTTATCTGCGGAATGAAGGTCACTTGCACGCGCACAGTGGCCTGGTCGTCTTGGTAAACCGAGATGCGCAGGTAAATGCCGCCGCCGACCTCGGCTTTGAGTGCTTGCGTCTGGCGAAAGCCCTGCGTGCGCAGCCACTCGCGAATTTTCAGGAGGCGCGGCTGCACGGGCCATTCTTCGCCGCTGGTGTTGACGGCATAACGAGGGAAAAGCGGAATTGGGCTGATGCTCAGCGCGGAAATAGCGAGCCAGTTGTAGAGCGTCTCGCCCACGAACCAGATGATAAAAAAGACTACCGTAAGCACCCAATACGGCCGATCAACGAACTCGAAATCGTGGCACATTTGCGCTGCTCCAAACGCGAAGACGAACCAACGCAACCAACGGTCGGCGATGGCCAACAGCGGCGAAGCCAAGCGCTGGTTAATTTGCATTAACACCAGCGAAACCAAAATCGCGGCGAGGATCAGATAAGTCGGCTCCACAGGGAAGTAGGGCGTAACGGCCATCGCCAGACGAAGCTAAAAATTGCCCGCCGAAGGATAAGGTCGCTTGAGCGTTTCGGTCTGAAAATCAGCTGAGTCGCACGGGCATAATCACACAGACAAAGTTTTCGAGGGTCTTAAAAACACCTGGACTCACCTCATCTTTTACTTCGAAAAAGACTTCGTCCTTCGTCAATGCTCGCAGCGGATCCATCACGAAGGCGGGATTGAAGGCAACCTGGAGATCAGGACCACTGTAGCCGATCGCCATGGATTCGTGCGCTTCGCCGAAATCGGGACTTTGCGCCGTAATCTCCAGTAGGTTGGTCGAGAGCTTCACTTTGACTGAATTGGCTTTTTCGGAGCACACGAGGGCTGCGCGATGCACACATTGGAGAAATAGCTCGCGCTCCAGTTTGATGCGTTGGTGCGTCTCCTTGGGAATGACTTGATGATAATTCGGATAGTTGCCCTCAACGACTTTCGAATAGAGGTAAACGTGATCGATGAGGCCGCTGGTGTCCTTGTCGGTCGCGATTTGGAACGCCGCCCGGCGCTCGTTGAAGTTGATCTTCACCTTTTCGCCTTTGTCGAGGAGGCGAGTGAGTTCGCCCACTGTCTTGGCCGGAAGAATAATCGCACCGGCGCTGGCCGCTGGGACGTCCATTTCCTTGGCGATCAGGGCAAGGCGGCGACCGTCCGTGGCGACGAGGGACAGTTTACCGTCCTTAAAATTGAAATAGACGCCGTTGAGAATGTAACGCGTCTCATCGGTGGATTGCGCGTAGGCGACACTCTTGAGCATGGAGACAAGCTCAGCCTGATCGAGGGCGTAGGCCTTCTCGTCGCCGAACTCAGGAAGCGGCGGAAATTCTTCCTTGCCGATGCCCATAATCCGAAACGTGGACCCGCCGGATGTGAGTTTGACCTGGTGGTTGGGTGAACCGTCGAAGGAGACGTCAACGTTGGGCAATTCCCGCACGATACCGGCCAAACGTTTGACAGGGAGGGTCACAGAGCCCGTTTCCTTTACCTCGGCCTTAATTTTGCAGCGAATACCCAGATCGAGATTGGTGGTGGTGAGCGAAATCTGGTCCTTCTCCGCCTCGATGAGGACATTGCTGAGGATGGGCATGGTGGCTTTGGCGCCGACCACGTTGAGCACTTGAGCAAGGCCGTTAGCGAAGTGATCGCGATTGATTTTGAATTTCATGAAGGGGGCGGAAGGAGGCGCTTTTGAGAAGCTAACAAAAGCTAAAAGGATAGGAGTTCAATTAGGAATTATATCCGTATTATTATAGGCTGCGAATAAGACCAGTAACGTGAGGGTTTTCCTCTGAGGAAAGGCGGTTTTAACCGGTGAAAAACGTCGCATGGTTTGCGCGTAAGCGACTGGTTATGCACAACCCGAAACTTGTTGGGGCACAGCACGCAGGTTGCTCACAGGTTGTCCGAGGGGTGCTGGGCCGGCGCCGGAGAGGGACTGTGCGAGGGCCGACGCCAGTGGCGGATCAGCCCGAAAAAAACGTAACCTAAGCAGACGGCAAGCAGCGCGTATTCCTTTAAGAAAAAGACGAGACCCACCAAGACCAAGGCGAGGGCAAACGAGCGAAATTTCATTTTGGTCTGTAGGTCGATCCCCTTGCCACTCGGATAGCGTACGGTGCTCATCATGAGAAAACCGATCAAGAGCATGAGAAACGGCAACGCGAGCGCCCACGCTTTCAGTGATTTGTCGGAGTCGGCAAGTTTTAGCAAAAACAACACCAAGGCTGCGACGGTGCCGGCAGCAGCGGGCACCGGCAAACCCACAAAATCTTTGTTAGTCTCTCTTTTCCCGGGTCGGAGCAAAGGATTCGTGATGACATTAAACCGCGCCAGCCGCATCGCTCCACAGAGGAGATAGACGAAGCCAATTGCCCAGCCGATATTACGAAATATCTCATAACCCTGCGTCGGGGCGATAATGAGATACATCACCATGAGCGTGGGCGCGACGCCGAAGGAGACGACATCGGCAATCGAGTCGAACTCTGCCCCAAACAGCGATTCCCTTCCGCCCATGCGTGCCAGACGGCCATCAAGAGCATCGAAGGCCGCAGCTCCAAAAATACACCACACGGCGTGGCGATAGTACTCAGCGGGCGTGTGTCCCAAATACTCAGCGGTGAGAGCCGTCTCGGCCAAGCGCGCCTGCATACATTGCACAATGGCCATAAAACCGCAGAAGAGGTTTCCCGCCGTCATGAGATTAGGCAGAAAATAAATCCGGCTTGCCTGCGTGACATTGTAGGGGTCCTCGCGGCGGGCGAGTTCGACGGCAGCTCGCTCGGCGAGTTCGGTGGGGGAACGACGACGGAAGTTCATTATTTCGTGAGGCTTTCCAAGTATTTCCAGAACTTTGAATGCTGCTCCACGAGCTGTTGTTCCGACACGGGGAGCTTGTTGCGCAAGAGGAAATCCTCGAGCGAGTTTTTATGCAAAATATAGTGAACGTGCACTGCCTCGCCGTGGGCCACGAAATAGAACCTAAAATCACCCGAGCGCAGCCGGTAAAACTCCTTTTCCCCCCGGTGAAACCGTCCGAGCGGCTCTCGCGGATGGGCGAGATCTTCCGGGCTGATGCTCGTCATCGGTTCGAGGACGTCGAGCTGGGCCAGTTGATCGAGCTGGTTGAGCTCACGCATCGCCTGAGCAGAGAAGGTGACTTGATACATGGGCAGTCCTCAGGTGTGCAGCGGACAAAGGTCCTCACCGCGCTGTGTCTGCACAGGCGGAAGGGCCCGCGGAAAATACATCACATTACCCATGAAGCGTTCAGTCTCTACACCGATCTCATCGCGGCAAAGCTTTTTCTCAACGCGGAGCGGAGCGTCTGGGATGGGCGGGGGCGTCCCGGGTGCCGCCGTGCGGTGGATCAAGAGCAACGCGGCGCTGAACGCTTTCTTAGGCTACGTTTCTTAGGCTACGTAATCGGCGCGATGGCGGCGCTTTGAAACGTTTCCGGCGAATTCCAGGAACGTCACTTAGTCCGCCACGGGCGCGTGGTCAGCGGTGTGCAGTCGGAGACCCCGGTTGCCTCAAACCAGCGCCACATGGCGTGTGGGCATCGCGGTAGCGTCGACGCGTTTTTCCCTGAGCAGTTCGTCGACCGGACGCGCACCTGCCGCGTCTCAAACATCCCCTTCGGATCGCAGTGGAGATCGGTTGCACCAGCGCTGATGAAGACGGGGTGTGGCGCGAAGAGCTTATGCGAATCTAATATAATTTTAAATCGCTATTAATCAATAATTTATGTAACATTATGGCAATAAAAAGCAGAAAATTCTGCGCGACCATCTCCACGGTTGCGCCGAAGTTGCGCCGGTTCATTTTGGTGCCGCTTTGTCCGGAGTTGCGGGAGCAGTGGTGGCGGTCGGCGAGTACAGTGCTGCGGCGGCGATGAATGCGGTGGGCGATGCGGCTGCGGCGGTGTTCGCGGCATCGGTGCGGCCTTCGGTCGGCGGCGACGACTGCCGACCGAAACGGCCGCCGCTCCACAAACGATTATCGGTACCGCCCCGCCCGCCTTCGACCGCGTCTTCACGGTCATTTGGATCGACTGTGATAATCCGAGGTAGGCGTTTTTTCCACACCATACTTGGTTTTTCACCGCGCCGGCACCCTCCGTTTTTTTGACTTCCCAGGTGATTTCCGGAGTGTTGGCCGGAAGATCGAGTTAACGTGCATCCTAGGTGACCATTTTAATCAGTGTGATACGTGTTTTATATCGCGGTTCATGTCATGGTTTATTTCGTGAAACGAATATCTTATATTGTTGTTTTTCAATAATTTATGAAAATTAATTAAAATTGAAATTAGTTTTTAATTTGCGATTATCAAGCAATCATTACAGCGTTTCGTTTCTTGAATCGTTTCATGGTGCAATACGCGTTAAAATTCGGACCTCGAACTTTATTGAGTCTGATCCGAGAGGATTTATCAGCGATGTGATTCAGTGTTCCATAACGCGTAACATTTCGTGGATCGTTTTATGTAATCAATCACAGGGGAGCGCGGCGCTAGAAAAGGCCAACAGGCAGATATTGTCAGGGAGTGTGCCGGCCCATGTCGGTATGGATCATGTCTCATTTCATGTTGCGTACGGCGGAACGGATTAATGGTTTTCCCCTTGTCGCGCTTCCAGAATCGAGGGATAAAACTCGAAGTAGTGATGTGAATATGGGTCTCCACCGACTTACATTAACAGCTTGAAAATCTTATTGGACCTGTGAACTTTATTTGGAATGAACCACGGTTCAGATCGTGTCCTGTTTCGACCAATTCCCTCAATGACAATTCCAGCATCAAGATTACACCGGAAGGGCTCAAATGCTCCTGCGAAAATGTTCATTGCTATTAAGACCCATGGTAGGGAAATCTTGACCGCGCTCGGCACTGAAAACGATTCCCTGCGGTCGATTGCTAGACAGTTTGGCATGACCCACACCCTGCTTTCTCGGGCGCTGCCGGTGATCGCCAAATTCGAGGTCGACATCGCCCAAGGGAACTTCGACGCCGTCGAGCGGCATCTATTTGAACCCGTCGGAAGGGACTACAAACTGATGCCCTTTTACAAAAAACTGATGGGCCATGCCAATAATCCGAAACCTAGAAAGCGTAGGCTAGGGAAGGGGAGCGGGGTGCCTTCGGAGGGTCCTGACGCAGCTGCGCTCACCACATCGCAGCCCACGTCCGAGACATCTGCTTCCGCCCTATCTCCAAAGCTCGCGCACACCGTTGAGCCCGATGACTTCTTCGACTCGGCGTCGGCAAGTAGCGCCCTACTCTCTAAAGTTAACCTCGCGGCTGCCCCGAGCGCTCCGTCGAAATCCGAGCCCAATCTGAGGTCCGGGGGCCCGATTACCTGAGTTTTGAAGCCCTTTTGGCCATCGTCCCCCATATGATGAATCTCCCGGAACTCCTGTTTGTCCTCGTTTGCAATGATAAGGGGGGCGTTGGAAAATCTCTCTTCTCCGCCATGCTCGCGGAGGAATTCGGCAAGACCGAAAGGACGATCAATCTCGTTGAAATCGAACAGCACGTTGAATTCTCCCAAAAGGGCTACTCCTACGCTGCAGGGGTAAAGCTCACCACGGTTCCGCTCATCGCCAAAAACGAGATCAGTGGACGGGTTGAGCCATCGTTGGCCAGACTTGACGACCTATGGAATCTGTTGCCATCCGATCAGAGCGATGGAAACGGGAGCATTGTTATCGTCGATTGCGGAGCCTCCGCCTTCCAGTCCCTCATGCTTTGGGGGCTGGATCAGCGCGGACTGAAGCCGTTTCGTGACGCCCAGTATCGCTTCGTTTCCTTTGTTCCGGTTCAAGCCGGCGACTCAGGGGCCGCAAAATTCGTGAACACGAATACGGCTCTCCTGAAAAAATTTGGCCACGTGGTCCTCGTAAAAAACCTGCGGGCGGGTTCGGACTACTCATCCATCGAACCGGCTTTAGTGGAGTCTCTGCCCAGCATGACGCTGATTTACCGCGGGCTCCCGCTTTCGGATTTTATGCAACAGGGAGAGACGAATTTCACATTTCGCCAAGTGGCCGCAAGGACCGATGTCCCTCGCCGCCCTCGGATGGAGGCCGAGGATTGCGCGATTCACTTTTCGGACCAACTCAGCGTCCTGCTCAAAAAAATTGGAGTTTCATCATGAAGACCGTTGATCAAATCCTGACCGCTAACCAGATCGAGCACGAGTCCGATAAATGTCTGGTCCGCGTGATTGGCCAGGCCCTTGCCAACCCGAATGCGGCGAAATCAGTCCTGTTGGACGCCTCGGGACTGACCCTGAAGGCCGACTTGCAGTTGGCGTCGGCCATGATCGAGACGGTAAAAACCAAGGCTGACCCCGTGGCCACGCTGGCGGCAAGTGAGGCTGCGGCGGTCCAGCGGGCCCCTCGAAATCTAGCCCTCGCCATTTCTCTAGTCATTTCGCTGTTGGCGCTCAGCGGCACGGTTGTCGCTTACCTCAACGTCGCCAAGGAATCCAAGGGACGGGGGGCTAAGATCGTCGAGCTTGAGCAATCCAGCCAGACTCAGCAGGAAATCAGCAGGAAGGAGTATTTGGCGCTTTCGGAAAAAACCACCGCCGCGCTCTCCGCTGCCGGGGTATCGGTTTCTGAGTTCAAAATCGTCACCGGTGACTTCATTACCAAGTCTGAGGTCATGACCAAGCAGATCGCCGAGTTGCGGGCGGAGAATACGCTGTTGATCACCAAGTCCGAGGTCATGACCAAGCAGATCGCTGAATTGCGGGCGGAGAATACGCTATTCATCACCAAGTCTGAGGTCACGACCAAGCAGATCGCTGAATTGCGGGCGGAGAATACGCTGCTCATCACCAAGTCCGAGGTCATGACCAAGCAGATCGCCGAATTGCGGGCGGAGAATGCGCTGCTCATCACCCAGTCCGAGGTCATGACCAATCAGATCGCTGAATTGCGGGCGGAGAATACGCTGCTCAAATCGGTCGCCACTCCCCCAAAATAAAAGGGCGAATCACCTCCTTTCATCCCGCGAGCACGCGTAGTGTAATTATGGGTATGCTCGCCTCCGCCCAGGAATCTGGGCGGGCTTGCTTCCACCCACAACTCCGGTGCCGCCTCCCTCCCAAGGGGAGTGTCTGATGAGGGCGACGACTACGGCGCCCTCCCGTTGAACTTCACCTTCTCCTCGTCGCGCTCGATGTACGGAATACCTTTTTCCATCCATTCGGGGGCAGGGGTACCTTTGAGGAAGTGGTCGAAAAACTGGTGCATGCGTTTCGCCCAGTCCTTTTGGTCGGCGCGCCGGCGCAGGCCGTGGGCCTGACCGTTGTAGTTGAAGAGCCACGCGGCTTTTTCGTGGCGGCGCAGTGCGAGAAATAGCTCGATGCCCTGATACCAAGGCACGGCGTCGTCGGCGTCGTTGTGCAAAATGAGGAGCGGCGTCTGCACCTTCGCGATGTGGAAAACGGGCGAGTTGTCGAAGTAGGTCTGCGGCGCGTCCGTGAGTTTTTTTCCGATACGGCTCTGCGTCTGCTCGTATTGGAACTGCCGCGGCAGCCCGGTGCCCCAGCGGATGCCGGAGTAGGCGCTCGTCATGTTGCCGACGGGCGCTCCCGCTTCCGCACAGCGAAACCGATTCGTTTGCGTGACCATGTAGGCGATTTGGTAGCCGCCCCACGAGTGGCCCTGAATGCCGATGGCTTGCTCGTCGACGAAGCCCAGTTTCACGACCGCCGCGATCGCGGGCAACACGCAGCGCAGCGCACTTTGGCCAGGCTCGCCAGTTTGGTAGACGATGTCAGGCGTGAGGACGACGTAGCCGTTACTCGTGTAAAAAGAAACGTTGATGCTCGTGCCCGGTGTGGGGTTGACGAAACCGTGCACGCCTTGCGAGAGCCGTTCGTAGATGTAGACGATCATCGGATATTTTTTCTTCGGATCGAAATTCGCTGGCTTGTAGAGCGCGGCCTGGAGGGGCACTCGGTCGGTGCTGCGGAACGAAAGCAATTCGCTGCGGCCCCACGCAAACTTCGCGAGTTGGGCGCCGCCGTCCGTCACCTTGGTGAGGGTGGCGAACGATGAGTCGGTCACCTGCACATCGGGAAATTCGTCGAAGCGTGAAGCGCTCACGAGCAGCACGTCGGCATCCTGGGCGCGGCCCAGATAACGGTAGCTCTTGTTACCCCACACCAGCCGCTCGGGTGCAGACGTCGCGGTGAAGGTTGTGCGGAAGAAACCGCTCGCTCGGGTCTCCTCGCTTTCGCCGCGCAGGTAGAGCGGCTTTGCGGGATCAATGCCGCGCGTGTCGTCATCTTCCTCGACCGGCTCAATACGCTGGACCCGCAGGGTGGTTTGAGTGGCGCGTCCGTGACCGACGGTGAGATTCTTCGGGGTACGACCGTTAGCGAAGAGTAGCCAAGTATCGAAGCGGTCGTAGGCCACGAAGGCGGCGCTGTCCTTCGTCCAGCCGGCGGTGCCGTAGGCGGATGGGGGTTCGGGCCGGTCGTCCTGCTCGTTCCAGAACGTGGATTTCAGTTTCGCAGTGAGGTTGCGCGTCGCGCCGGTCGCGGTGTCGACGACGTGCCAGTGCTTGTCCGTGTAGTAGGCGGCCCATTTGCCGTCGGGCGACCATTGCGGCGGCGGGCCGCGGAATTGTTTCAACACTTCGCGGCGTGCGCCGGTCGTGGTGTCGACCAGATAGGCGTCGGAATAGCGACCGTCATAATCAGCCATGCGGCGGTAGGTACGGTCGTCTTGGCCGAGGGCGCGAGTGCCGTCGTCGCTGAGGGAGACCTGTGCGAGGGTGGGGTCGGCGAGCTGGGTGTAACGATTGCTCACGAGGTCGAGGACGCCGCGATAGCTGCGGTTACGGTCCTGCGTGGCGCGGACTTTTTGGATCGGCTGCACGTGGTCGTCGTTCCAACGCCAGAGGTCGGCGGTCACTTTTTCATCATCGGCCGGGGCGTCTGCCGGAGGACCGGGAGGCTTGGGTGCAGTGCCGGCCCCGACGTACAGTTTCTTCCCGTCCCGTGAAAACGCAGGCGCGGTTTTATCGCTCACTGCGCGATCGGTGGGGAAGCCGGGCGTGCCGGCTGTGACTGTTTCGACGGCCGCATGGGCGCCGCGCGGCCACAGGTAGAGTTTGGAGCGGGGCATTTTCGCGGCCGCGTCGTCACGATTGCTGAGAAATGCGACTTGAGTTTGCTCACGATCCCACGTCAACAGAGTGTATTTTCCCTTGCCCGCGAGCAAGGCGACGGGCGTCGCGGGGTTACCCGGTACGATGGCGTAGGCGCCGTTTTCCGTCTCGGTTTTCGACGCGATGCTGTAGAGGAGGTTCTTGCCGTCACGGGCGAATGAATACGTGAGGACGTCGGCTAATGACCGTTCAGTGCCGGCGGTGAGTTCGCGCAAAATCAGCTCGGTGCCATAAACTTTGGCGCCCCCTGCTGCAGGGGTCGTGGCGCGTCCGGCCCCGCCACGTGCGGAGCCGCCGCGCTGCTGTTCCGCAGCGTCATTATCGTCGGGCACGGTGGTCCCGGCCGGTTTCTCGGTGGGCGTGGTGTCGGCAGGTTTTTTTTCTTCGGGTTTTGCACCCTTCAAATAGGCGAGCCAAGCGCCGCCTTTGGCTGGAGTGGAGAAACTCTTTACATCGTCGATCCGCGTGACCGCGCCGGTGGCGAGTTGGATGATGGCGAGGCCGTCCTTCGGCATTTCCTCGGGTTTTTTCTTCGCCTTGCGGGCGGCGAGCACGTCTGCCTTTGGCGGGTGGGTGTTGGTGATGAGGAAGCGGCTGTCGCTCGTCAGGACGAGGCGGATGGTGCGCGCGGCTAGGGGGGCTTCGGGGTTGGGGTTTTCCTCACCGGGCGTGGCTGTGGGTGGAGGGAGCGAGCCTACTGGCACGCGCAGCTCGCGGCCGGTGGCCAGCTCCTTGGCGATGATCTCGCCATCGCCGTCCGGGGGCATGAACGCATACGCGAGCCACTGGCCGTCGCGCGAAAGGAGCGGCGCGCCGATGCTGCGCCACGTGTCGAAATCTTCGTGAGTGAGTGGGCGGGGCGCGGCGGGTTGGGCGGTGAGCGAAGCAGTGAGGATAATACCGACCGCGGAGAAAATTCTGCGGCGAAGGGAGTGACTCAGGCACAGCATGGCGGGAGCTTGGAGGACGGAGGACGCCCACGGATTGCGGGCGCGATTGAGAGGAAACTTGCCGCGATATTTGAGGATACGGCAAGCCGATTGGCACGGCCGCCGCGCATGTGGACGCATCGCTCAGATCCGCAGCGGTCCCGCGTCGGATGGGATCGGCGATACCTCCGTGGCGAGCGTTGCTTCGGTCCGCGTCACGCGTTTCGCTGGCCCCACTCGCATGAAATCGCCTCTGCTTCGTCGCCTAGCCTGGGCGCTCCTTAGCCTCGCCGCCGCCGCGCCCGCGGACGCCTTGGCGGCCAATAAAGACCGTCACGTCGTCCTGATCTCCCTCGACGGTTTTCCCGCCTACCTCTGGCGCGACCAGACTCTCGCGTTGCCCCATCTTCGCCGGCTCGCTGCCGAGGGCGTCGTCGCGGATGCGATGACTATCGCGAATCCCTCGATTACTTGGCCCAATCATACGACGCTCGTGACGGGCGTTTACCCGCAGAAGCACGGCGTACTTTACAACGGCCTGGTCGTGCGCGGCGGCCCCGGCAAGCCCAACACCATCGAGCCGTGGGCGGATAAGGCGAAGCTCGTGCGCGTGCCCACCGTCTACGACGCCGCGTTTCACGCTGGCCTCACTACGGCCGAGATCGACTGGGTCGCGATCACGCGCCCCGGCACGATTAACTGGAGCTTCGCCGAGATCGTTGATCCGACCGCCGTGCTCCCGCGTGAGATGGTGGCCGCCGGCGTCGCCACCGAAAAAGAAATCCTCGCTGTCGCCGAGAAAAAGCCCGTCGCCAGCACTCACGTCGAGCCACCGAAACGCCTGAATGCCGCCGAGCGCGACGAATTGTGGACGCGTGCGGCGAGCTTCGTATTCACGCAGCACCGGCCGAACCTGCTGATGTTTCACCCGCTCAACACCGACGGGCAGCACCACCGTTACGGGCCCGGCTCGCCCGAAGGCCGCACCGCGCTCGAGCTGGCCGATCACTATGTGGGCACGCTCGTCAAAGCCATCGATGCCAGCGGCCGCCGCGCGCAGACGAGCATTGTGGTGACGACCGACCACGGTTTCAAGAAGGTGGAGAAATTTCTCTACGCCAACGTCGTGCTGAAAAAGGCCGGCCACCTCCGCACGGCCGGCGCGACCATCGCGCAGTGCGAGGCCTTCGCCGGCACGCAGGGTGGTATCGCGATGATCTACGTCACTGATCCGGCGAAGCGCGCCGAACTTGTGCCGAAGCTGAAGGAACTCTTTGCCGCGACCGAGGGAGTCGCTCAAGTGATCGACGCCGCGACCGGAGCGCGCGCGCACGGAATGCCGACCCCCGAGGAAAACCAGGGCATGGGCGAACTCATCCTCTACCCGAAAGCCGGCTACTCCTTCAGCGCCGCGGCGACCGGCGACGCTATCGTCGGCCCCTCGGTCAACTACGGTGGCTCGCACGGCTACCATTCAAGCGATCCGGAGCTCGACGGTATCTTCATCGCGCAAGGGGCGGGCATCCGTCGCGGCGTGAAACTCGAACGGGTGCGCAATCTCGATGTCGCCCCAACGATTGCGCACCTGCTCGACGTCGCGTTGCCCACGGCCGACGGCAAACCGATGGAGCACGTGTTGGCTGGACCATGATGCCGCGCGGAGGGGCACTTTCCCAAGCGCCT
Source organism: Opitutia bacterium (assembly GCA_947467625.1). GTDB lineage: Bacteria > Verrucomicrobiota > Verrucomicrobiia > Opitutales > Opitutaceae > GAS368. Next base: position 16,761 of record CANIJN010000106.1, read on the forward strand.
GATGCGAGCTTTCACCATCGGCGGTTGAGAAACTGCCGCTCTGGCGAGCCGCCCACTCCGCCGCATCGCGTCCGCCGTGTTTGGCCCGAATAATCGTTCGCCGTTTTATTTTCGCTAAACGCTGGGCAAGCTTGCTGCGATCCTCGCACGGTCTCTCCTTTTCCCTCTCGTTTTCCTTCCTTCTCCATTCCCATGCTTCGCTTCGCTCAATTCGGTGCCGGTCGGATCGGCACCATTCACGCCGCCAATCTCGCATCGACCGGTGCGACCCAGCTCCGTTACATCGTCGATGTAAACTCCACCGCGGCCGGTGTCCTCGCCGCGAAACACGGTGCGCAGGTCGCTGATGTGGCCACGGCGCTCGGCGATCCGCAGATCGATGCCGTCATCATCGCCTCGTCCACGGACACGCACGCGGAGCTGATCATCGCTGCCGCGCGTGCGGGCAAAGCGATCTTCTGCGAGAAGCCCATCGATCTGTCGTTGAAGCGCGTTGACCAGTGTCTCGCCGCCGTAAAAAAGGCGAAGGTCCCGATGTTCGTCGCGTTCAACCGCCGCTTTGATCCGAGTTTCGCCGCGCTCCAAGCGCGCATCACACTTGGGGACATCGGCAACGTCGAGCAGGTGATTGTGACGAGTCGCGATCCGGGCCTGCCACCGATCAGCTATATCAAAGTTTCTGGTGGGCAATTCCGCGACATGACGATTCACGATTTCGATATGGCGCGCTGGCTCCTCGGCGAAGAGCCGGTCGAGGTCTTCGCCTACGGCAGTTGCCTGGTCGATCCGGCGGTCGGGAAAGTCGGTGACACCGACACTGTGATGGTGCTCATGAAAACCGCGTCGGGTCGGCAGGCGCACATCAACAACAGCCGCCGCGCCGCCTACGGTTATGATCAACGTCTCGAAGTCCACGGCTCCCAAGGTCGTCTGCTCGCCGGCAACCGTACGCCGACGTCGGTCGAACTCGCCAACGGTGCCCATGTGAGTGCGGACAAGCCCATGTATTTTTTCCTCGAGCGCTACGCCGAAGCCTATCGGGCCGAGCTCGCGGCCTTCGTCGATGCCGTGATCAACAAAAAGCAGATGCCTGTGGGTGTCGACGATGGCCGCATGGCGATCGTGCTCGCCGAGGCGGCGTTGAAATCACTGAAGACGGGCCGGCCGGTGAAAATAAAGTAGGGTGGACTTGGGCGAACGTCAGTCCGCCACTGGCAGTCCGCCGCAAAGTGCGAAAATCTTCGGCGGGAAAAGACGAAGTCCTGCCTCTTTACCGCACCTTCGCGCACACGATGCAGTCGCGCGGTTCGGGGCCGAGCGTCGGGGCCACGTGCCAGCGACGCAAAATACCCTCCCGCACCATGCCGGCTTTTTCCATGACGCGCGCGGAGGCGAGATTCTCTACGTCGCAATAGGCGCAGGCGCGGTAGAGCGAGGGCTGCGCCAGCGCCCAATCGACGAGATAGGTGAGGACTTCCGCCGCCATGCCGCGGCCCCAGAATTTTTTTGCGAGCACGTAGCCAAACATGGCGTGGCCGTTGCCTTGGAGCGTCACGCCGATGGAGCCGATGGGCGTCGCGGTGCCTTTCAAGCAGAGGAGCTAGGTGGGTTCGATCCGGTGATAGGTGACACTCTGTCCGGGGTGATAGGTGACACTTTGATACAGGGTTTTTCTCGGCTATAGCGAGAGGTTTGAGGATTGGGCTGAAAGTATATTAAGGGAGGGGATCAGGGGAGGGAGCTTGC
>CANIJN010000107.1 GCA_947467625.1 Opitutia bacterium
GAGAAACTCTGACCAATCCGACTAGAGAACGCGCAACTATTCACAGGTTCTTTGCACTCCTCGCCGCGTTGCTGACCCCGCGCACGAGCGGTGTCTCGTTGCCAGCCACGATCGCGCGGCTCAACGACACGCTGCGAGGCTGGTTTGGATACTTCCAACACAGCCACCCCACTACGTTCTCAGGCGTGGATAGTTACTTCCGCAGCCGGGGCATGGATCATCAACAGTGGCGCAACCACTACTTTACCGGTCTGGGCTTGTTCAGCATTACGCAAGCCCATGTCTCGGCCTTTCGGTCTTCTTGCTAAGTTAATCACCAACTGGAGAGCCGGATGCGGGAGATCCGCTGGTCCGGTTCGGAGGGAGGGGCGGGTTCGATCCCCGTTCCTAGCCCCTATCGTCCAGCACCGTGAGTTCTGCCGGACCATTCCATAACCGATGAACTACGCCCGCACACTCCTCGCCGGCCTGCTCTTCACGCCGCTGCTCGCTCTGCACGCTCTCGAGTTGAAACTTCTCAGCCTGTTCACAGATCACAGCGTGTTGCAGAGGGAAAAATCGCTGCCGGTGTGGGGCTGGACGAATCCCGGTGAGGAAGTCGCCGTCAGTTTCGCCAGCCAGAAGAAAACCGCGAAAGCCGATGGGGCGGGCAAGTGGAGGGTGAACCTCGATCCGCTCTCGGCGAGCGCGGAGCCACGTGAGTTAAGGGTCGGGGAGCGCGTGATTCGCGATGTGTTGGTTGTCGATTTGGGGCTTTGCTCCGGTCAGTCGAACAGAGGCTTTTCGGTGCGCGAGGCCGCGAATGCGGAGCAAAAAATTGCGCGTGCCCGAGACCCCCTGCGATTCGACTTTTGACGGTTGTGCAGAATCCCACGCCCGCTCCGGCCAACGACGAAAAGGGGGCCTGGGGCCGTTGTGCAATCTCTACAACGCAGCCGGCCTGCCCGCCGCGCCATTCAGCTCCGATACATTTTTCGTTAAATCCGACCGCGACCGGCAGCAATAGGATGTTAAGCATCGTCACGATAGATGAGCCCCCCACGAATCGACCGCCTCTGCGACTCCAACGAGGCATTCTTACGCCTGTGGACGCACCACGAGACGGAGTTGCGTGCGTTTGTTCATGCCTGCCTGCCGCCGGCGGCGGAGTTGGATCAATGACCACCGCCACCTCCATGTCGCACCTACCCTGACCGCCCGGTTTTTCCCTTTCTCTGCTTACTCCCAACCCAAACCTACCCCCATGAAAACCCTCCCTGGAACATACGGTTCTTCCGTCAAACGCCTTGGCGCGTTCCTCCCGTTACTCGCGCTCGCATTCCTGTTTGCCTGCTTGGCTCCGCGCCCGATGGGCGCCCAAAATCTGGCGAAAGGCACAATCGAGGGCCGCGTGTTCAACACCACCAGCGGGGAGTATGTCGAAAACGCCCGCCTCACCATCGAAGGCACGAGCCTTGAGACAATGTCCGATAGCGGCGGTTTCTATCGGTTCGGGAGCGTGCCGGCCGGCGCGTTGCGCGTACGGGTGTTCTACACCGGGCTTGCGTTGCAGACCGAGATAGTCGCCGTCGCAGCGGGCCAAGTCGTGCCACGCGACTTCAGCTTGGGTGCCATGTCACGCACGCCTGTGTCCGACCCCGCGACTGGCACCGTGAAACTTTCCGAGTTCATCGTGGGCGCCTCGAAGGAAATGACGGGTTCGGCGATTGCGATCAACGAACAGCGTTTCGCGTCCAATATCTTGAACGTCGTCTCGGCGGACGAATTCGGCCACGTCGCCGAGGGCAACGTGGGCGAGTTCCTGAAATTCGTCCCTGGCGTCTCCATGGACAGCGGGGGCGGCGTCGCCCGCGCAATCTCGGTCGGGGGGGCCTCGCCGGAAAACACGCCGGTGACCATCGGCGGCTTCAGCGTCGCGAGCGCCTCCTCGGGCGGCAATCTCCGCCGCGTCGAGCTCGAGCAGATTTCAATCAACAACATGTCGCGCATTGAAGTCTACCATTCGCCCACGCCGGAGTCGCCGGGCTCCGCGCTGGCCGGCGGCGTCAACATGGTTCCGCGCAGTGCCTTCGAACGTTCCAAGCCGGTCTTGAACTGGAGCACGTTCATGATGTTCCGCGACGCTGAGAAGCAATTGCACCAGACGCCTGGTCCCTTGAATCAGGAAACCTACAAGATCCATCCCGGGTTCGATTTCTCCTGGATCATGCCCGTCAACAAGCGTTTCGGCTTTACGGTCTCCGGCGCACATTCGGAACAATATACCCCGCAGGACAACTTTACTAACAACTGGCGCGGCGCCGGCGTGGGCACCAGCGCTCCGAGCATCGTCAACGGCGTGAGCGTCCCGGGCGCGCTGCCGGACACCACACCGGACAAGCCTTACCTTACGAATTACACGCTCAGCGACGGGAATTTTCCATCTACCCGCTCCTCGATCGGTGCCACCGCGGACTTCAAGCTTACCCGCAACGACACCCTCTCGTTCTCGTTTCAATACGCGCAGTTCTACTCCGACTTCAACAACCGCTCGCTCAGTTTTAACATCAATCGAGTCCTGCCCGGTAACTTCGACATCACCCGGACGCAGGGCGACATCAATCAAGGCACCCTGACGAATAATGCCTCCGGCGCGGAGAAGTCCGGCACGACCTATGCGCCTTCGTTGGTTTGGCGTCATGTCGGGCCGGTCTGGCGGGCCGATTTCGGCCTGAGTCACTCCGGCGCCACCAACCACTATCGCGACAACGACAAGGGGCACTTCCGCTCCGCCAACACCCAGCGCACCGACGTGACCGTCGGCTTCGACGGGGTCACGGCCATTCGCCCAGGTACCATCACTGTCACCGAGGGAGCGGCCCGCACGCCCGTGGACCCCTGGAACCTCAACAGCTACGTGATCAACTCCGCCACGGTACAGCCCACCGAAGGCCAGGATCTGCAGCGCGCCGTCCAGGGAAATCTTGCGCGCGAGTTCGCCGTAGCCGGACAACCGTTCACCCTCAAGGCCGGAGCCTCGATCCAGCAATGGGCCCGCGACATGCGCGGTCGCTTCGACACCTACAACTGGGTCGGTCCGGACAAGATTCGCACCACGACGCCCTCGACCGCGGGCTCCGACGACGGCGCCGGGATGATCTTCGACAGTGTCTTCTCGCAGCGTTTCGCGCCTTGGGGATTTCCCCGGGTGGGCTGGCCGGACGGTTACAAACTGTGGGAAATCTACAAGGCGCACCCCGACTACTTCACCCGCGACTTTAACACCGACTACCGCAACGAGGTCCAGCGCTCGAAGTATGTGGCCGAAGTGGTTTCAGCCGGCTTTCTGCGAGCGGACACCTCGCTCTTCGGCGGCCGGTTGAAGCTCGTCGGCGGCGTCCGTGCTGAGCAGACTAACGTGAACGCCTACGGCCTTCTCAGCGACCCAACGCTCAACTACCGCCGCGACACTGCCGGCAATGTGATCCCCCTGCGGGACGCGACCGGGAATATCATTTTCACGGGGACTGGCGCGAACCGCGTGCCAACGCCGACACTCATCGAACCGCTCACGATTCCGAATCCGGCGGGCGGCGCGCCGATTTCCAACGCGCTCGCTATCTCAAAACTCACTTATCTTGATCGGGGTGCGCACATCCAAAAAGAATACCTCCGGTTCTTCCCGAGCCTAAATGCCAGCTTCAACCTCCGAGAGAACCTCATCCTACGAGGCGCGGTCTACCAGTCGGTTGGCCGACCGCCCATAGACCAGTATGCGGGCGGCCTCACGCTCCCGGACACCGAGCAGCCGCCAAGCCCTACGACTAATCGTATCACTGTGAACAACGCCGGAATTAAGGCGTGGAGTGCGAATACGGTGAAGATTCGCGCGGAGTATTATTTCGAGCAGGTCGGAAACATCTCGATCGGCGGGTTCCGACGGCATTACCAGAATCTCTTCGGTTCTCAGGTGTTCCAAGCCACACCTGATTTCCTTTCCTACTACTCCCTCGATCCCGACACGTTTTCCGACTATTACGTCTCAACCAACTACAACCTGCCCGGTGTTGTGCGCATGGAGGGTATGGAGTTTGATTACAAGCAGGTGTTGACCTTCTTGCCGCACTGGGCACGCGGCGTGCAGGTCTTCGCCAATGCCACCGCGATCCGCGTGACCGGCGACGAAACCGCCTCCTTCACCGATTTCGTGCCGCGCGTCTACAATTGGGGCATCAGCCTGACGCGCCCGCGTTTCAACGTGCGCATGAATTGGAACGACCGGGGCCGCCGCCGGCTCTCGCCGATTGCTGCGTCCCCTCGCAGCATCGAGCCGGGCACGTTCAACTGGCGCGGCAAGGCACTGTATGTTGACCTCAAGGGGGAATACAATTTTACGCCACGCATGGCCGTGTTCCTCAGCATCCGCAATCTCGCCAATGCAGTGGAGCAGCCCGAGCGTTTCGGTCCGAACACGCCCGCCGTCGCGCGGATCAATTCGGTCACTGACTTCGCCCAACTTTGGACCATCGGGATCAGGGGTAGTTACTGAACCGTGTTCCGTGTCTCCCCGGCCGCCGCCTATACCCGATGGGTTGGCCCGAGTTTGTCGGTTCGATTGGCGGCGCGGGACGCTGCGCACTTCGACGTCGGCGTGTAGGCATCATCAAAGACCAAGCCTTATCGGGTCAGACGGTCGATGTTTGGCGTTTTCACCCAGGTGCAGGCATAAGCCTCGCTGAAATGACGCGACGCATCGTCCGCGATGATGAACAGAACATTGGGCCGGACCGCGGTCGCCGCTGCCGCCGGTAGAGCGAAGCGAGGAGTCCGGATCAGCGCGGTCATCGCGATATAGCGCGAGGAAGAGTGAAGGGGATTTCCTAGGCCGGAAAATGGGCTGGGTATCCAGAGGGCGAGTTCCGGTGGCGGGCTCTGGGCGGTTTACTTGGGATCTCGCCAGGCCTGCTGCAGGCAGGCCGTAAGTTCCTCGACGATCCGCGGGTTCGCGTTCGCGACATTGTTCGATTCGGTGGAATCGCGGTCCACGTTGAACAGTTCCACGATGAGCGATTTGCCCCCAGCGGACTTCGTTTTCTTGGCGGAGGATGGGGCGGATGTGTCTGCCGAGGCGGTATTGCGGTGGATGAGCTTCCACGGCCACTTGAGCACGGAGCGCTTGCCGCCTTGTTCGTTGAAATTCCAGTAGAGATAGGGGTGCTGCTTCTGTTGCGCGTTGTTTCCGAGTAGGGTCGGCAGGAACGAAATACCGTCGCACTCTGCCGTGACCTTGGCGCCGGCGAGGTCAGCCGCCGTGGGCATCAAGTCCTGAAAGCCGCTGACGTGCTCGTTGACGGAGCCGGGTTTGATCTTGCCGGGCCAGCGCACGATGAATGGCACGCGCACGCCGCCTTCCGTGAGGTCGCGTTTCGTCCCCGTGAGACCGCCGCTGCTCTGGAAAAACGCCGCCTTGTGACCGCCCTCCTGATGGGGACCGTTGTCGCTGGAGAACATGACGATCGTATGCTCATCCAAGTTCAGGGCCTTTAGTTGCGTCATCACGGCCCCCACGTCGCGGTCCACGAATTTCATGGCGCTGGCGAAAGCCTTTTCCACCGCGGGCCAGTCCCGCGAAGCGAATTCGGGATCGGCGGGTGCTTCCATGCCATGGCCGAGCGGCGAGGATTCGTCCGCTTCGTTGTTCGCGTGGGGAAGAATGGGTGCGTAATAAAGGAAGAACGGTTTGCTGCGGTCCTTCGCGCGCTCGGCGAGGTAGCGCTGCACATCTTCAGCCAAGAGCTGCGGTGCCCACTGCTTCCGGCCGTCGAGCGGGGCCACGCCGGTCCCGGGTTTGTTGTCCGAGCCGGGAATAATCCGGTTGTCGAACGACACCTTGGCCCCGTTGCGAAAGAGGTAAGTGGGGTAACCATTGTGCGCGTGCGCCGTGTCCACGTAGCCGAAGGAATAATCGAAGCCTTTTTTCTGCGGATCATCCGGGGGCAGAGGCATGCCGAGGCCGTATTTGCCGATGCACGCGGTGAGGTAGCCCGCATCCTTGAGCAACCGGGCCACGTTTAGATCCGTGTCGGGCAAGTGACTGGGGCCATTGGCGCGAATGCGGCTGTGGCCCGTGTGCAGGCCGGTCATGAGGACGCAACGCGAGGGCGCGCAGACCGTCGAGCCGGCGTAGTGCCGCGTGAACTTCATGCCCTCGCTCGCCAACCGGTCTACGTTCGGGGTCTGCAAAGTCTTTTGGCCGTAACAGCCAAAATCGCCATAGCCCGCGTCATCTAGTAGGATGTAGATGATATTGGGTTGGGCGGGCGACCGTGCAGGCCCGGCGGCCGAGAGCGCGGCCGGCGAAGTGAGTAAGAGCGCGGCCAGGGTGATGATGTTAAGGGGATCTCTCATAGTGTAATTCATGGTGTTTCAAGGAGCCGGCCGCCCTCGCGACCTAGCAGCGTGGTCGATCGTTTTTTGCATCCGTGATTCAGGCCCGGTCGCACAGCGGTTACTTCAACTGTGCCGCCGCTCGGGCGGGCCGGATAGTTGGGTCCGGGTTGCCGGCTCGTTCCTCTTTTTCAGCTTTGCCCCCTTGGTTTTGGGCCACGTCGGGGGCGAATGACGCTGGGAAAGATGCGGCCAGCCGTTTCATCTGGGTTCGGATTTCCGGATCGCTCGAAGCCGCGAGGTTGGTCCACTGCAGGGGATCGCGCGCCATGTCGTAAAACTCTTCGGCGCCATCTTGGTAGCGGATGAAATACCAACCCTCGTCGCGCACGGAGGCGTTGCCCTTGCCGTTGACCGTGATGGACGGGTAGGGCCAAGGCGTCTGCGGATCCCGCAACAATGGGGCGAGGCTGCGTCCGTCGATTTCCGGTTTGGCCGGCAAGCCACAGGCCACGAGCAAAGTGGGGAAGAGATCGATCAGGTTGACCACGCGCGGGCAGTCTTGTCGCGAGTTCATTCCGGGCATCCGGATGATCAACGGTAGCCGGGTGGATTCCGCCCAAAGCGTCGCTTTGCGGAATCGCAGCTTCTCGCCGAGGTGCCAGCCATGGTCGCCCCAGATGACGACGATCGTATTGTCTCGAGCCGGGCTTTTCTCGAGCGCTTCGAGGACGTGGCCGACACAATCATCCGCGTAACTTGTGGCGGCCAAGTAGGCCCGCACCGCGCCCTTCATCAATCGTGGATCCTGACTCGCCCATTTGAAATCGGCAGACGGACTGAATTTCGGCCGGCCGTTGGGAGCGATGATATCGTCAAGATCGTTGAGGCGAACTTCCGGGAGCTGGATGCTTTCCAAGGGATGACGGTCGAAGTATTCCTGTGGCACATACCAAGGTAGGTGGGGTTTGGATATACCGAGGGCCAAGAAGAAGGGTTTCGCTGACGGTTTGGCCAATTGTGCCACCGCCCACTCGGCTGCCTTCCAATCTTTGGAGTCCTCTTTGGGGCCCCTGGTCGGACCCCAGGCAAATTCCGTTCCTTCACCTTCGCCGCCTTCGTCTCCGCCGCTCTTGACCGCCGGCAACGCGGCGGGCTTGCCATCCACCAGATTTCGATTGCGCGAGGTGACGCGGTCCGGGTCTGGACGCGAACCGCTGCCGCCTTCTGATGGTTCCCAGTGATCAAAGGCCCAGTGCCCTTCGTCGCCGGGATGTTTGTGGAAAATTTTTCCGGTCGAAAGCGTGCGGTAACCATGTTTCGAAAAATATTCCGGTAGCGTGAGGTGAGTCTTAACCAATGCCGAACCGAGCATGTTCTGGCTGTTGGCATAAGCCCCGCTCCGGTGCGGCATAAAGCCGGAAAGCAACGCCGAGCGCGATGGACCACAGACCGGTCCCGCGCAGTTCGCCTGTTGAAATACGACCGACCCGCCTTTCGCGAAGTGGTCTATCTTGGGGGTGGCCGAGCGATTCTGCGGCGCGCCACCGAAGGCGCCCACCCAGTCGTTCATGTCATCCATTGCGATGAAGAGCACGTTGTAGGGTGCGCGCGATCCTTCGGCGGCATGGAGTGTGACGAACGCCCAGCAGAGCGAAGCGATGGCGGCCGAGCGGCAGCGAGTAAATATGCGGTTGCGTGACATGGTTTCTTAAGTGGAAGGGGGACAGGGCGCGGGCGGTGAAAAGAGGTGGGTTGCAAATCGCGGCAGGGGCTGCCGGCAACACACGTGCGATAGTATTCGTGGCGGTCCGGCGAGCCCATAGACATTCCGCATGGCTCGCTGGACTTTTTGTCTACGCGACGTGAGCGGAGCGGCGAGAGTTCCATCTTAATGTCTAGCCAAGAACCGACCGACAGGGCCAAGTCCGGGCAGGGTTCAAAAAGTCCAGATTGATGCCAAATTCGTCTATGTCCGATGCGTGGGGCAGTGCGTATCTTGCCTCGTTATCTTTCCCCTCGTTTCGTCACCGCCCTTGCTACCATGCTGATTTCTTCCTCAATACCTGTCATCCCGCGTCGGTTCCCGTTCGCGCTGCTGCTTTGTCTGCCGGGGTTAGCCTCCGTCGCCTGCGCCCAAGCGGTCGCGAATTCCTCTGCTCCGGCCTCGCTGAAAGATGATCCCAAGACCGCCACCGCTGCGGAAGTGGTGGAGCTCACTCCGTTCACCGTCACGTCGACCCAGGACCGCGGCTATCAGGCACAATCGACCTTGGGTGGCAGTCGCCTGAGGACCAATCTCAAGGACGTCGCCGCACCCACTACTGCCTTCACCGCAGAATTTCTCAACGACGTCGGCATCACGAACACCGACGATCTCGCGCGCTACATGCTCAGCACCGAGTATGACTTCGGTGAGAACGCCGGCCCCGGGCAGAACTTTCTTGCGAGTAACAGCACGCGACAACTGCGCATGAGGGGTCTTTCAGGCGGCACGGTCGCGGTGAATTTTTTCAAATCCGATTTTCCGGCCGACACCTTTAGCACGGAGCGCATTGACCAAGCCCGCGGCCCGAATTCGATTCTGTTCGGCATCGGCTCACCCGGAGGTCTCATCAATGTGACGAACAAGCGGGCGCTGCTGGGCAAGAACGCCTTCTCGGCCGCCGTGCAGGGTCGTTCGGAGGGAGGCCTACGCGAAGAGGCCGACTACAACCAAGCCATCGGCGAACACATTTCGCTCCGGGTCGCCGCAGTGAAGGAACAACGCGGCAGCTGGCGCAACCATGAGTTCAGCGACTCGGAACGTGCCTATCTCACCGGGAAATGGCGCGTGGGTCAGAAAACCGAGTTCAATTTCGATTTGGAGAAGGCGGACCTCAATAAGCGGACCATCCGTTCCATCACGGCCTATGATGCCTACACCCGCTGGGCGGCCGCGGGACGCAACGTCGGCGCCATCAATGCCGCGCAGCAAATCTCGGGGGTCGCGGCCAACAACACGCCCTACCTGGTGTTGGACACGGCCTCGGGCGCCCTGACCAATTGGGTCAACAAAACCCGGAGCACCCTTTGGGCGGCGATCGATGGCGAAAATGTTCCCATGTCTGATTTCAACGTGTTGCCCAAGGAGACGTCGGTTTATGGGCCGGGTTTTGGTCTCGATACGAAATACGCCCGTCTCGGGGCCTATCTGACCCACTCGTTTACCCCCAACCTCAATCTGGAAATCGCCGGCATGCGCACCGACAGCCATACGGTGAACTCGGACCCACAGACCGCCAACACCCGGGCCATCATCGTCGACACCAACCCGACCCTGCCTTCCGGAGCCGTTAACCCCAATGTCGGCAAAACCTACGTCGAGGGCCTGCCTCAGATCGGATTCGCTGACACCCGCAGTGATTCACTGCGGTCGGTCCTTTCCTACACGCGGGACTTCGGCCGCTGGGGCAAACACACGTTGGCCGGGGTCTATCAATATGACTTCACGAAGCTGTCTCAAATCGCGGTTCGCGAACAAATTATCTCACCCAACGCGCCGACCTTAACCAGCGCCATCAACAACAATAATCGCATCTTCCGCCGCACCTATGTCGATCTCGCCGGCCCGAGCCGCAACATCGTGATGGCGCCCTACAACCGGCAGGCCTTGGGCACGATCACGGAAACCCTCAGCGGCAGAACGTACACGACCGCTTTGGTGCCGTTTAACGTCAATGGGATCCTCAACAGTTTCGACAGCCAGACGATGATCGGCATGCTGCAAAGCTCGTTCTGGAAAAATCGGATCAAGACCATCATGGGCACCAGCCGCGACGATCGCAACGACTACGCCTCCACGTCGGTGCTAACGCCCGTGGCCGGCTTTGCGTCCGGCATACCGGGCCCCGTGCGCAGCCAGACGCCCATCAATACGGTCGCCACCAGTGTTTCATTTAGCGGCGTGCTGCAAGCCACCGAGTGGCTCGGCCTGACCTACAGCCAATCCGGTAACAGCGGCCTGCCCAGCTTTGGGGGACGGCTGAATGTCCCCAATTCAGATGTCGCCGCGTTCGCCCGTCCGCCCACCCCGAAAGGCAAGAGCCAGGACATCGGATTTAAACTGGATCTGTTCAAGAACCGGCTGTTTGTCACCGCGCAGTATTTCCAAACCAGCGCCGATCGGGATTTTGATTTCGGCAACATTACGTCGTCGATCAACCCAATCTGGAGCGCCCTCGCATTGGCCGGAAAAGTTCCGAGCGGCACCGTGCAAAGCGGCACCGGCCGGACCTTTGACAACCGCACTCAAGGCTACGAGGTGGAACTCACGGCCAACCCCACGGCCTATTGGCGGGTATTCCTCAACTACAGCCAATCGAAGTCCGCTCAAACCAACATCGGACAAGAGGATTTTGCTTACATCGCCTTTTGGCGCCCGACTTGGGCGGCCAATGCGGCACTGCCCCTGAGTACCGGCGTCGGCACCATCGCCACGCAGCTCGCGGCGCTCGATGTCCGGACGTTCACCGACTTTACGCTCGCCGATGGGCGCCCCGCACTCGGCCAGATGGAGCACAAGCTGAATCTCGTATCGAATTATGAGTTCTCCCAGGGCGCCTTGAAGGGCTTCACCGTCGGCGGCGGCGTGCGCTACACCGGCAAGCCGATTAATGGCTATCGTGCCACCGGCACACCCGGCGCGATCGTGGGCACCGTTTCTTACGGATCGGAGCAAGTGTTTCTCGACCTCAACGCGGCCTACCGCCGGAAGCTTAAGCTCATGGGTAAATCGGTCGCCTGGTCCCTGCAGACGAACATAAACAATGCGCTCAACAATGATGCCTTCATCCGGATCAACACCGCTCGGGACGGCGTGTTGACGGCCTATCGGTTCAATCCTCCCCTCGAGTGGATTATCACGACTAAGTTCAGTTTCTGATGAGTATCCCCCTATGGAATACCTGAGGTTAGCCGGCCGCCGGGGGCCCGGTCAGAATTCCCACCTATGAATCTTCCGCTCGCCATCGGCTCATTTCTTTTTTTCACCGTCGTGGTGGCGTTGATTTCATGGTGGCAGACCCGCCGCGAGGATAATAGTGACGCGCAAACCTACTTCCTCGCCGGTCGGAAATTGCCGTGGATCCAAGTGGCCGGGGCGCTGTTGCTGACCAACCTTTCCACCGAGCAGCTCATCGGTCTGAACGGGGCGGCGTCCATTCACGGCGCGGTGGTGATGGCGTGGGAGGTCGTGCCGGTGTTCGCATTGATCGCGATGGCGTGGTATTTTCTGCCCCGCTACTGGTCGGGCAATATCACGACCGTGCCGCAGTTTCTCGAACAGCGCTTCGACGCGACGGCGCGCCGGATCATGGGTATCGTGTTTATTATTACGATCGCGCTGAACATCCTGCCATTTGTCCTCTATTCCGGTGGGTTGGCGATGAGCACGATCTTCCATGTGCACACCCAGCTCGGTATTTCCGAGGGCGCCTCTTTCCGACTGATGGCTTGGAGCATCGGCATCATCGGCACCTGCTACGTGCTCTTCGGGGGCATGAAGGCGGTGGCACTATCCGACACGCTCTACGGTGCCGGCCTGCTCGTGTGCGGTCTGCTCATCCCGGTGCTCGCGCTTTTCAAGTTGGGTGATGGCAACTTCCTCGCGGGTATGAGTCGCATGTTGCAGCACCAAGCCGCGAAGATCGACCCGGTAGGTGGGTCAGGCTCAAACGTGCCGTTCGACACGCTCTTCACGGGTATGCTTTTCATCAATCTCTTCTACTGGTGCACCAACCAGATGATCGTGCAGCGCTCCTTCGGCGCGAAGAGCTTCGCCGAGGCTCAAAAGGGAATTCTCGCCACCGCCGGTCTCAAGCTGCTGGGGCCGTTCTTCCTTGTGATCCCTGGCATCATGGCGGCGGAAATGTTCGGCGCCGCAGCGATCGGCAACGGCGACCTCGCTTATTCGCTGCTGGTTGATGCCGTGCTGCCGCCCTATTTGGTGGGTTTGTTCGCCGCGGTTTTCCTCGGCTCCGTCATCAGCTCCTTTAATGGCGGACTGCACAGCGTTTCGACGATGTTCAGCCTAGATCTCTATCGAGGCTGGCTCCGGCCGGGGGCTTCGGATCGCGAGATGGTTCGAGCGGGCAAACTCTTCTGCGTCGTGATCATGTTTGTCGCCATTTTCACCACCAACCTGCTGGGCAGCTCTGCCGAGGGGATTTTCACGATGATGAAGCAGGTGATGTCCGCCTTTAAGCTGCCCCTGCTCGCCGTGGTCGTCACCGGTATGCTCAGCCGACGGGTGCCTGCTTGGGCGGCCAATGTGTCGATGATCCTCGGCGTATTCACGTCGGTTTTTCTGAACTGCCTGTGGGGCGTTGGTTTCCTCGGGTTGGGGCGCTTCGACGTTTCCTCGTTGCACATCCACTGGCTCCATCTCGCCGCCCTCAACACCCTGTTGCTCTGCGGATTCATGTTGATCGTCGGTTGGTTCGCCCCCACTGCGCCCGCCGTCGCCAGCGCGAAGCGGGACGGCCTGCCGTCCGACATCGCCGTGGATCTCACGCCGTGGCGTGGCCTGCGCCTGGCCTCGGTGGTGGTCTCCGTGCTCGCGGTCGTGCTCTATTTTTCCCTGTGGCTTCTCGCCCATTCCGGCTAAGATCGATGGTCATGAGCAAGCCAACCGAAGGCAGACGTTCTGGCGCCGCGCCGGCCAAACCGCGCAACCGCGTGTTGCCGCCCTTGGATCCGAAGGCGTTCTCGCTGGAGGGCTACATGGCGGACGACAAGACCCGCGTGTTCAGTTTCAATGGCCGCAAGCTCGTCTCGGTCCTCGGTCGTGAGGACTTTCCGGGTGAACGGATTTTCAAGCTGCCCACCAAAGTCGTAGAGTCGGCCAACCGGCAGGCTCTGACGGCGGCCTTGCTGCCTTGCCGTCTCGGGTACTTCCCCCGGGCCAAGGGACAAAAAGTTTCCCGAGCAAATGGGGATTGGGCCTTCACGCTGCTCTACTGCCTCGATGGAGCGGGCACGCTCGATCTCAGCCAGGGCACGCACCGGATCACACGAGGCACCATCGCGCTCCTGCGGCCGTTTGAATTTCACGCCTACGCAGCCGACCCGGGCGACCCGTGGTCCTACTATTGGATTCATTTCAACGGCACGGTCGCCCAGCAGTATTACGATATTCTGACCACGGGAGGAAAAAACACGTGTATCGCTGTTCAATCGAATCTCCGTTTCGTCGAGACCTTCGAAAAAATTCTCGGGATCTACCACGCAGGCCAAGCCTACAAGGATCTCGTGCAGGCCTCCTCGGCGATGCATCAACTGCTCGGCGATCTCTTTGGGCAGGTGTGCCGCCGCCCGGCCGCGCAGGAGTCAACGGCAACTCGGATCGAGCGCACGCTCACAATGATGCGCAAAAACCTCCGCGCTCACGTGAGCATCCACGAGTTGGCGGCCAGCACTGGTATGTCCCACGCCTATTTCACCCAACAGTTCCGCAAGCACACCGGTCAAAGCCCGCGAATTTTTTTCAACCGAAAGAAGATTGCCAAGGCGTGTGAATACCTTGCTGAAACCGACGCCAAGGTGGAAAGCATCGCTCACCTGGTCGGCTTTGAGGACGCGTTTTATTTCTGCCGCTTGTTCAAGCGTATCACGCAACGAACTCCGACCATGTATCGCCAGTCGTTCCGCAAAACGTCCGCCGCAGCGAGCTAACCGGCCCACGCCATGAGTGCAGCGCGACAGCTCCAGATTCGTTCGAGCTAATGAGTCCCCAGGTGGCGGCACTTCCACACGGTGCGATGGGCAAACACCGCTGACCCGTAAAATTTTTTCCTATGGCTACACGACAGACCGTTCTCTTCCTCATCGATACTCAGGGCGCTAATTGCGTCGGTTGCTACCGCCCGGAGTTGGCGTTGGGCACTCCGAACATCGACCGACTGGCGTCCGAGGGTGTGCGGTTCAACGGTGCCTATTCGTGCTCGCCGGTCTGCGGGCCCGCGCGCTCGGCTCTGTTTACGGGGCTTTATCCGCACAGTAACGGCGTCCTCGGCAACGACATGGCGCCCCACCTCGATCTGCCCACCCTCGGTCAGCGCCTGAGCGACGCCGGATTTGCGACCGGTTACATCGGTAAATGGCATCTCGACGGCAGCGACTACTTTGGGGACGGACGCTGTCCTCCCGGCTGGGACCCGGCGTATTGGATGGACGGACGAAACTACCTCGAGTCATTGCCCAATGACGAAGCGCGTGCGCTTTCTCGACGCGTGTTGGATGCCAAAGACGTGGCCGCGCACGGGATCACCGCCGAATTCACCCATGCCTGGCGGATAGCCGAACGGGCGAGGGAATTTATCCGCGCCCACCGGGATCGGGACTTCCTGTTGGTCGTGTCGATTGACGAACCGCACCATCCGTTCATTGCGCCGCAACCCTACGCCAGCGCATTCGACGAGTTCCTTTTTCCCGTGCCCAATGCGGACGATCCACTCTCGGACAAACCGCGCTCCCAAAAAGAATGGGCCCAGCATACCGAGTCCCATCAGACCCAATTGGCTCGCAGCGGAGGCAAGGCTTACTTGCGCCACCCGCACCATTTTGCGTGCAACAGTTTTTGCGACTCCCAGGTCGGTCGGGTGCTGGCGGCAATCGATGCCGAAACACCCGGGGCCCTCGTCATCCACACCAGCGACCACGGGGACATGTTCGGCAGTCACGGTCTCTATGGCAAAGGTCCGTGCATGTATGAAGAAATCGTCCGCATCCCGTTCATCGTCCGATGGCCCGGCATGTCACCCGCGGGCTCCGTATCCAAAGAACCGGTATCGCACATCGATCTGGTGCCCACGCTGCTCGACTACTTCGGGATGGCCGCTCCGTCGATCCTCCAAGGACGTTCGCTACTGCCCCAGATGCGTAATCCGGCCCACCGCACCAATGATTTTGTCTTCATGGAATTCAATCGGTTTGAAATCGACCACGACGGTTTTGGCGCGTTCGCGCCGATGCGCAGTGTCTTTGACGGACGCTACAAACTGGTTATCAACCTGCTCGACACCGATGAATTCTACGATTTGGCGGCTGATCCCCTCGAGCTCCAGAACCGGGTCAACGATCCGGCGCTCACCCCTGAACGGGAACGGTTGCTCGACGAGTTGCTCGCTTGGATGAACCGCACGAGAGATCCGCTCCGTGGTCCGCACTGGGCGCGCCGGCCTTGGGGCAGCCGTCCGGGCTCAACGTGGGGCGGGCCGACGCGGCCACGCCCGTTTGATGAGGCGTACTATCCGAAAACTCTACTCTACGATACCGGGAAAGTCATAGACCGCTTCGAGTATTCGAAACATTAGAAACCATTAATTCCACATCACGAGGTCCCTGATACGGTCAAACTGGTGGAGGAGGCGCGATTTCAACAAGGACATTCGCGGCGCACATTGTTTCGGTTGAAGCCAAACCACACAGCGCAAATCTTTCCAAGTCTTCGCGCAGCGCCAATGTTCTCAAGTCTTCGGACGGCGTCGTCGCACGGCGTCGGACTCCTGAAGCTGTCGGTTGAAACCGGTAGCAATGTGGGCGGATTTGAAAATGTGAGTACCGTTTCTGAAATCGAGCATGCCCTCGAACGCCTACCGGACACTGAGGTGGTGCGATTGGCCGCGTGGCTAGCAGAGCACCGCCGGAGCCGGCACCCTCGACGACGGCTGAGCACCACGACTTGGATTCCCTGATCGGCACTTTGCGGGAGGACCCTGCCTTTGATGCTGCGATTCGCGCATTGGAGCAGGTCGACGCCGAGGTTTGGAAATAGATGAACGTCGCGCTCGACACGAACGCCTATAGTGACTTTCTGCGTGGCGAAACGAGCCGTGTCGACATCGTGCGTCGTGCGACTCGGCTTTATCTGCCATTGATCGTAATTGGGGAATTGCGGGCCGGATTCGCCGCCGGCAGCCGGGAGGCTGCTAATCAGGCCGGTCTCAAGCAATTCCTCGCCAGCCCTCGGGTTATCGTGCTTCCCCCAGATTAGGTAACCACGGAGCATTACGCTCGGATTTTCCTACATCTGCGAAAACAAGGTGCGGCCATTCCGACGAATGACCTCTGGATTGCCGCGCTTGCCCTCCAGCACGGCGTCGAGCTTTGTGCTTCCGATGCTCATTTCCGTCACGTGGCCGGATTGACCGTCTAAACTAGGGAGGTGTCTTAACGGTTGGACGGTTTGGGCGCGAATGCACCCGGAAAGTTCTGGTTTTCATACCATTCGCCTGGCGGCGTTTGATGGAGGAGAGCGCCCGTCTTGAGAATGCCAGATGATCGATACCAACGCTCATCGTTGCACAACCTCTTGGTAGAACGCCGCAAATTACTGAGACTCGCCGAGAGACGATCCAGTCTGCGCGTCGGGCGAAACGGTACCCCGTACTGCCGGAAAAACTGGCGGAGGAGGAGGGATTTCAACGCGAACCAAAGGGGCGCTAATAGATGATTTTCAGAGGTGAAATCTCGCCTAGATCCGCTCCGAACGCGTCTCCAGCTGACGGGACTCATTGGGGCGGGTGGCGCGGTTTTGATGGTGCCTTCTCGCGGATTGGCGCCACTTCGGCCAACACGCCGACATTTACGTCCGTGAGTATTGCGGCACGAAGTCCTTTGCCGTGCCAGGCACGGTCCATTGCGAGTCGCACCAAGGGCACTCCGGGGCCGGGTGGTGCGGTTCGCCGTTCTGCGTTCGGATAGGTGCATCCGCGTAGATGACCTCTTACGAAGTCTCGCGCCCGAGGCACCGAGGGCCACGCTTAGCTTTGATTCGAATTCTCCAGGTCGCGTTGTTCGCTTCATCAAAAAATATAGTTTGGGGCGATTTATCGCGTTCTGGATTACCTCCACGGATGTAAATTTCCGCTCCCCGAGCGTGTTGAAACGAAGACTGGAGCGGGAGATTTGCGCACATATTTTCACTCGGCCTTTTGTCGGTCACTGAGGCCTCGGTCGTGTCCGATTCCCAGTGTGCTATAATTGAAGGGTCGGTGCATTCGGGCCACGGTGGGTTAACCCCAGAATAGCCATTCTAGGCGGTGCGGCGAATCGGCGCAATTGGCCCGCCACGTATCCCATTGACCGCGCAGAAGCAGCGGATTGTTGAGCGGACATCCACTCCACTGCTATGCTCACCCAACCAATAACATCCAGCACCGCAGCCGAGACCCCATTGGTCGCCGCAGCATTTTTTCATCTGCGGTTCGAGAACATCCATCCGCTGACCGACGGCAACGGCCGCGTCGGACGCCTGTTGCTCGCGGAACAGTGCCGCCGGGCCTACGGTGTGCCACTCGTAGAAACGCTCTCAGCACTCCACGACTACGAACACGATTACCGTGCTGTATTCGCTGCAACGCAGCCGGCGTTACAATACGAACTCATGGTGAACCTACTGGCGCGCGTGCTCTTGGTTCCTGTGCCCTCGCCGCTGCCGCTGCCGTTTCCGCTTTCTCCCGTGTTCCCCGAGCGAGACACGCGACCGGCAGTGGGTATGCGCGGAACAAATCCGTATCCAAAGCGCCGCAGCGCCTTCTTTTAGCCGCACTCTCGATTGCAGCCTAAGTTCTTCACGCGCCAGCGTTACATCGTAGGCGTCCGACCGATGTCCTCAGGATGGCGGATTGCTGGTAACATGATGTAGCGACATCAGGTGACCATCTTCACGCCACGATGGTAACCAGAGGGACATTTCGAGGGCTAAGCAGGCTGCCAGTTTTTCGGCAGCAGCGCGTCCAGATCGTCCCGATTGGTTATGGTCGGCAGGCGCGTGAGGACATCACGCAGATAAGCGTGTGGATCTTTGCCGTGCCGCTGACAGGACACGACGATAGAGTAGATGATGGCCGAGCGCTGGCCGGCATCGGGATGACCGATAAAGAGCCAGTTCTTCTTCCCAATGGCCGAAGGCCGGATGGCGTTTTCGACCAGGTTGTTGTCGAGGCGCGTCTGGCCGTATCGCTGATGCGCGGTCAGGGGCGCCCATTGTGTCAGCGCTCGCGTAAAACTGACCCACTAACGCTCGTTTAGAACTGACCCACCCCCTGTGGGAGTAAAAGCGGAGGAGGGAGGGTGGCCGAGCCCCGAGCTGGGCGGA
>CANIJN010000108.1 GCA_947467625.1 Opitutia bacterium
GCTCTCCGCCGCCTCTCCGTCGCCCCCGCTCCCCGCCTCTCCGTCTCCCCCTCTCCCCCTCTCCCTCTCTCCCCCTCTCCCCTTCTCCCCCTCTCCCCCGCTCCCCTGCTCGCATCCCTCCGCGCGCACCGCCCGTTTTTCCTCACCGCCGCCCTCTGCTCCATCGCCTTCACCGCCATGCTCACGAGCGGCACCTTCCGTCTGATTTATCCCGAAACGTTTGGTAATTTCTACGACTTTCAAGCGCTGAGCCTCTTGCAGGGTCGCCTCGACGTTCCCGAGGAGGCGTTACAGGAGGAGGCCTTCGTTTACGCAGGAAAAATCTACGGCTACTTCGGCCCGACCCCTGCGCTGTTCAGGCTCCCTTTCGTCATTTTCGGCCTGGCCTTTGGCGAACTCAGCCGCGCCGCCATGCTCCTGTATTACGCCGCCACGCTCGTCGGCGCGTACCTCCTGCTCCTCGACGCGTCCCGCCTGCTCCGCCCCGAGCGTCCGCGCCCCGCCGCGTGGCAATCGGTCCTGTTCACTGCCCATGTCGGTCTTGGAAGCACCGTGTTTTTTCTCGGCAGCCGCGCCTACATTTACCACGAGGCCATTCTCTGCGGGATCATGTTCGCGCTGTTTTCCTGCTGGTGCTCCCTCCGTCACCTCGCGCGTCCCGCCGGCCGTTGGTGGCTCGGCGCCCTCGCGCTCGGCACGCTCTCCGTCCACGCCCGCCCACCCACCGGCCTGTTCGCCCTCACCGTCCTCGGCTGCGTCGCCGCCAGTCAGCTGTTTCTTCTCAACCGCGCCCCCTCTCCTCGTCTCCCCCTCTCCTCGTCTCCCCCTCTCCCCCTCTCCCCCTCTCCTCGTCTCTCCCTCTCGCCATCCCCCTTCCGCCCCCTAGCGATCGGCGCGCTCTCCGTTTTCGGCGTGCTCAGCTTTAACGCGCTCAGCTACGCCAAATTTCGCACCATCGATGGCTGCCCCCTGCGTCTCAACGTCCAATACACCGAGGACCGCCTCGCCAAAATCGACGGCCAACAATTTCATACCGCCAATCTTCCCTACGGCCTCGCCTCCTACCTGCTGCATCCCAATGTGGAAATCACGCGTCACTTTCCGTGGTTGTACATCGGCCCGGCCGTTCAGCGCCGGGACTTTCCCCAAGCGAAAATCGATTTCCCCGATCGCGCGCTGGCCCTGCCGTTGGGCATGACCGGTCTCTTCGTGCTCGCCACCGTCGCGTGCGCTGCGGCCGCCATGAAAACCTCCGCCGCCCGCGCCCCGATCCTCGTGCTCTGGGCCGCGATCGTGCCCTGCTCCCTCGCAATGTTCGCCGCGATCGCCACCTCCGAGCGTTACACGGGCGACTTCTGCCCGTTTCTCTTTTCCGCTGCCGCCTTCGGCTTGGCCGCCCCGCGCTGGCGCCCGCTCACCACAGCCGCGCTCGCCGCCGCCACCCTGTGGGCGGGCGTCCTGACTTGGGCCGTGACGATCCACTACCAAGGCGCAATGGTCTGGGGCGTGCCCGCTGACGTGACCCAAAGCTACCAACAGCTCCGCCAGCGCGTGGATATTTTTTTCCACGTCCGTCCCACTCTCGCGCCGTGAGTGCCCCCCCGCCGACACCCGCCCGCCCCTCCCGCCGCGCGCTCCGCTGGTGCGTAGGTTTTGCGACCTTCGCCGTGCTGATGCTCGCGTGCGTCTCGCGCAACTTGCCGCCGCTCCCGCGCGAACTCACGTTGGACGTGACCTTCCCCGTGGGCCTTCCAGGCCGCATGGAACCACTCGTCTCCGCCGGAATCGCCGGCGAGGCCGACTTTCTGGGCATCACTTACCTCGACGCCACGTCCGCCACTTTTTTCTATGACTACTGGGGCTTCGGCGGCCCGGTCTCGGAGCGGATCACGTTTTCGCCGGGCTCTCGCCACTCGCTGCGCATCGCGCTGCCCGCATTCACCGCGCTGCGCGGGAATCCGCAGACCCCAGTGGCGCTGTTGCGGCTGGAATTTGATGGCCGCGAGATTCTCAAACAAGACGTGCCCTATCACCCCCGCGCGCCCAATCAGATTTTCTTTGGAGAAAATCCCGTGGGCGGCTCGACTGAACACCAGTCCTTCCGCGGTCGCCTCGCCACCACCGAAAATCTGCCCGTCTTCGGAACGCCCGACGCTTTTTTCTCTTGGCGCAGCCGACTCACCGCCTGGTTTTTCTTCAAGTCCGGCGAAGTCCTCGTCGTGGCGCTGCTCAGCTTAGCCGCGGCGTTTTTCGCCCGATGGCTGCTCAATGCGATCACGGGGCGTGGGTTCCCCTCGGGATCACCCGCTCTCCCGCTTGGTCACACCCGCGCACCCCATGTTTATTTTTTCTTCACGCTCGCCGTGTGCGCGACGGCGTTCGCCTACGTCGTCACGGGCGGTTCGTTCCGCTTTTATTTCCCCGAAGTTTTCGGCAGCTTCTACGACTATCAGGCGGCCAGTCTCCTACAAGGGCGCCTCGATGTACCGGAAGTCGCCCTCGGCAGCGAGGCCTTCTTGTATTCTGGAAAACACTACGGATACTTCGGCCCCACACCCGCCTTGTTGCGCTTGCCGTTTGTCACCTTCGATCTCGGATTCGGTCAGCTCAGTCGAAGTTTTCTCCTCGCGTATTATCTCGCCTCCCTCGCCGCCGTCTACGCGCTGCTCACGCAAGCCTCCCGCCTCTTAACCGGCCGACCGACTTGGCCCGCCCGCACCGACGTCGTGCTCCTCATTGCGAGCACCGGACTCGGCACCACGCTGTTTTTCGTCAGCAGCCGCGCTTACATCTACCACGAGGCAATCCTGTGCGGCGTGGCGTTCGCCCTGTGGAGCAGTGCGTTCGCCCTGCGCTGGTTGGCCCAACCGACGTCCCGCTGGTGGCTCGGCGCACTGGTTTGTGGCACGCTCGCCGTCCACGCCCGACCGCCCGTCGGCCTTTTCGCACTCTCGCTCCTCGGTTGCGTCGCCGCCGCCCACCTGCTCCGCCCTCCGCTCTCGCTGCTCCGCTCGCCCGTCTCCGCCCTCCGCTCTCCGGCCTCCTTTCGCCTGCTGGCCATCGGTCTCCTCTCCATTCTCGGCGTCCTCAGCTTCAACGGCCTGAGTTACCTCAAATTCAAATCCTTCGACGGCGCTCCCCTCAAGTATCACGTCCAATATCACGCCGCGCGCCTCGCCGCGATCGAGGGCAAGAATTTCCACGTCGCTAATTTTCGTCACAATTTCGACGGCTACCTGTGGCGACCCCATGTCGTTTTTAAACCGACTTTCCCTTACCTCTTCGCCAGTGGTCCCGGTCTCGACGAGTACCGCGATGCGAAGATCGACCTCGCCGAGCCCACGCTCGCTCTGCCCTACGCGATGCCCGCAGTCTTTTTCATGGCCGTGGTGGGCGGGCTCTACGCCGCCGTCCGCTGGCCCGGCTCCCGGCTCCCGCTCTCCGTGTTGGCCGTCGCCACCTTGCCCATGGCCACCGCGCTGTTCATGGCCATCGCCATTTCTCAGCGCTACACCGCCGATTTTTGCCCCGCTCTCCTCATCGCCGCAGCCTTCGGCCTCGTCTCGGCCGAACTGCTGCCGCGCCGCCTCCATCGTCTCGCCCGCCTCGGCGTAGCTATTTTAGCTGTGGTCGCTCTCTTCATCACCGCCGCCATCACCTTGCACTACCAGGGCGAGGGCGTCTGGGGCGTGCCCAAAGATGTGACCGACCATTATCAAACATTGAGAAAAACGGTGGATACGTTTTTAGGATTCAAACGCCCATGACCTCCGACCGACCGCCGCGCGCCCTCATCTTCATCGTCGCCTACTACGCTGAGTCGACGATTCTGGAGGTGCTCCGCCGCATCCCCGCCCTGCCCGGCTACGAAACCGAGGTCCTCATCATCGACGACTGCTCCGGCGACGCCACCTACGCCCTATCGGACGAACTCCGCCGCCTCGGCACCTACCGCCACAAACTCACCGTCCTCACCAACCCCGTCAACCAGGGCTACGGCGGTAACCAGAAACTCGGCTACCACTACGCCATCGAACAGGGCTTCGATTACGTCGCCCTCCTCCACGGCGACGCCCAATACGCCCCCGAGATGCTGCCCGATCTCTTTGCGCCGCTCGCCCACGGCACCGCCGACGTCGTGCTGGGCTCGCGCATGCTCACTCCTGGCGACGCCCGCAAAGGCGGCATGCCTTTCTACAAGTGGGTCGGCAATAAAACCCTCACCACCTACCAAAATCTGGTCCTGGGCTCGTCGCTCGCCGAGTTCCACACCGGCTACAAGGCCTACACCACCGCCTCCCTCCGCCGCATTCCCTTCGAACTCAACTCGAACGTCTTCCACTTCGACACCGAGATCATCATCCAATTTCTCCGCTCCCGCGCACGCATCACCGAAGTTCCGATACCGACCCACTACGGCAACGAAATCTGCCGCGTCGATGGCCTCCGCTACGCGCTGGATGTCGTCAACGCCTCCACCGTCGCCCTCCTCCAGGACTACGGTCTCGTCTACCGCCGCAACTTCGATGTCCAGTCCATCACCGACGACAACCAGCACTACCTCCCGAAAACCAGCTTCGTCAGCACGCACTCCGCCGCCATCGCCGCAGTGCCCGCCGGCGCCACCGTCATCGATCTCGGCTGCGGCCCCGGTCACCTCTGCGGCCCTCTCCACCAAATCGGCTGTCGCGTCATCGGCGTGGACCAGTTCCTGCCCAACGACACCAGCGCGTTCGAGGAATTCCACGTCACCGATCTCAACGCGAATCCCTTCCCCCGCTCCCTCGACGATGTGCAGGTGATTTTCATCCTCGATGTGATCGAGCACCTCTCCTCGCCCGAACAGTTCTGCGACGAACTCCGCCGCCGCGCCCAGTCGAACCTCGCCGTGAAGATCATCATCTCCACCGGCAACATCGGCTTCGCCGTCACTCGGCTCATGCTCTTCTTGGGCCAATTTAATTACAGTAAACGCGGGATTCTCGACCTCACCCACACGCGTCTCTTCACGTTTTCATCGTTGCGCCGGCTTCTCACCGAGCAGGGTTTCGTCATCGAGAGCGAGCAGGGCATTCCCGCTCCGGTGCCCCTCGTCGTCAAAAGCCCTCGCTGGCAAAAATTCCTCATGGGCCTGCAAGGGTTGCTCATCAAACTTTCCCGCGGCCTCTTCTCGTATCAGATGTTAATGGTCGTCCGCCCGCTGCCGACCATTGAAAAACTCATGACCGATGCCCATCGCCACTCGGCCGCCAAATCCGCCGCCGTGCCCGCACTGGTCACGCGCACCTGAGCATTTTTCCTCCGTGCGCGCCCGCTTCTGCTCGTGAACCGTAGCCCGCTCCTGCTCCGCCTGCTCGTCGCCGCCGCTCTCTTCCTGGCGCTCTCGGCCCTTTGTCTGCGGAACTACTACCCGCCGCTCGCTTACCCTCTCACGGTCGATCTCGTGCTCGCACGCGGCACCGTCGGCCAATCCGAACCGCTCGTCGTTTCCGGCCGCGAATTCTTTGGCGACTTCCTCGTCGTCCAATACCTCGACCCCACCCACGTCATTTTCGCCTACGACAGTTGGGGCCACCCCGGCCGGTTCTCACCCACGCCAATCACCATCACCCCCGGCACACCCCTCCGCCTGGGGATCGAGATGCCCGCCCTCAACCAGCTCCGCGGCCACTTCGCCGATCCTCCCGGCCCGATCCGCGTGACCTGCGATGGAGCCACCGTGTTGGACATCACCGATCACTATTTCATCCGCGAGCCGACGGAGATTTGGCTCGCCCGGAATCCCCTCGGCGGCGCCGCGTGTGGTCCGCACCTCCGCGGTCGCCTCCTCGCGCTCGACGGCCGCGAACTTCGCGGCGACCCCACGCAATTCTTCACCTACCGCGAACGCCTGGCCGGCTGGCTCACCCACAGCCGCCACGTTGTCGCCGTTTTCCTCCTCTGCTCGACGATCGCTTTCGGCTGGCTGCCCCTCGCTTGGTTTCACCCCAACTCCCTCCGCGCCCGCGCTCAGGCCGCGCGGCACGCGCTCGCCCACCACCGTTGGTTCGTCGGCATCACCGCCCTCAGCACCGTGCTGTTCGCAGGGATGATCACGAACAGCACCTTTCGTTTTCTCCAAACGGAAGAACTCGCCACGTTTTACGACTATCAGATGGCGAGCCTCCTCGACGGCCACCTCGACGTACCCGACGACGCCATCGGTGGCGAAGCCTTCGTCTTCGCTGGAAAAATCTACGGCTACTTCGGCCCCACGCCCGCGCTGCTCCGCTTTCCTTTCGTGCTCTTCGGCTTTGCCTTCGGTGAACTCAGCCGCAGCTACATGGTCGCCTACTTCGTCGCCGCCCTCGTCGCCACCTACCTCATTTTTCTCCACGCCCGCAAACGAGTCGGCGGCTCCGGCAATCCGTCCCCCATCGCCGTCCTACTCCTCGTCGGCCACGTCGCGTTGGGCAGTACTCTTTTTTTCCTCGCGAGCCGCGCTTACGTTTTCCACGAAGCCATCCTCTGCGGCGCCGCCTTCGCGCTCTTCTCGTGCTATTTTTCGCTGCGTCACCTCGCCGCTGGCTCCACCGGCGCGTGGCGTTGGGCGCTCCTCTGCGGTCTCCTCTCGCTCCACGCCCGCCCACCCACCGGCCTCTTCGCACTCACCTTCCTCGGCTGCGTGAGCGTCGCCCACCTGATCCACCACCTCCGCTCGCGCGCCGTCGCTGCACTCCCCCGGCACCTGGGCATTGGCGCACTCTGCGTCCTCGGAGTGCTCACCTTCAACGGTCTGAGCTACCTTAAATTCAAAACCTTCGACGGCGCTCCGCTGCGCTACAGCCGGCCCTACGGCCCCGAGCGACTCGCCCATATCGAGGGCAAGAGCTTTCACGTCGCAAACATCCCCTACGGCGTGTACTCCTATTTCGTGCGTCCCCACTTCCGCGTGGAGCCGAAATTCCCTTGGCTCTATCTCGGTTCGACGCACCCCGCCCCTGAATTCCCCGCTGCGAAGCTGGACCTCCCCGATCACACCCTCGCGATCCCTTGGTCGATGCCCGGTCTCTTTCTCTTGTCCACGCTCGGCTGCGCCGCCGCGTTTTTCACTCACCCCGCCGCGCGGGGCGCCATTGTAGTGACCTGGGCCGCCGTCCTCCCGATGAGCGTCGCCATGTTTGCCGCCATCGCTACCGCCCAACGTTACACCGGCGACTGGATACCTTTCCTCGTCGGCGCCGCCGCCCTCGGTCTGGCCGCTCTGGAGACCGCTTCGCCCCGCCTGCGCCTCGTCCTCCGTGCACTCCTTTTCGGCTGCACCCTCGCAGCCATCTTACTGACCTTCGCCCTGACGCTCCACTACCAGCGCGAAACCGTCTGGGGCGTCCCCGAGGAATTTCGCCAGTCCTACCAAAATCTCCGCACGCGCCTCACCCCCTGACTCACGCCCTCCGTCATTAGACATTAGTCATTAGACATTGGCCAGTCCCCCGCCCTTCATCGTCACCCCACTCTCCCTCTCACTCTCACTCTCCCTCTCACTCTCACTCTCACTCTCACTCTCACTCTCCCTTCCGCATGAATCACGTCTTCATCACCGGCGCGGCCGGTTTCATCGGCTCCACGCTCGTTGACCGCCTCCTCACCGACGGCGTCCAAGTCACCGGCTGGGACAACTTGTCCACTGGCCAAATCCGCTTCCTCGACGGCGCGATTCAGCATCCGAAATTCAAACTCATCCGCGGCGACAACCTCGACCTCCCCGCCCTCACCGCTGCCATGCAGGGCGCGGACTTCGTATTCCATTTCGCCGCCAACGCCGACATCAAGGACGGCTGGCAACACCCGCGCCGCGATCTCGAACAAAATACCATCGCCACCTTCAACGTCCTCGAAGCCATGCGCGCGAATGGCGTGAAGCGTATCGGCTTTTCATCGACAGGCTCCGTCTATGGCGAGGCCCTCGTCACCCCCGAGCGTCCCACCCCCGAGACCGATTCCTTTCCGATTCAAACCTCCCTCTACGGGGCTTCGAAGGCCGCTGGCGAGGGTCTCCTCGCAGCCTATGCCGAGGGCGGCCAGATCGACGAAGCCTACATCTTCCGCTTCGTCTCCATCCTCGGCGAACGCTACACCCACGGCCACGTTTTTGATTTCTACAAACAGCTCGTCGAACACCCCGGCCACCTCCGCGTCCTCGGCGACGGCCAGCAACGCAAAAGCTACCTTTACGTCCAGGACTGCGTCGAAGCACTGCTCCACACCACGCGCAGCCACACCGCCCGCGACGCCAAGCACCACACCCAGATCTACAACCTCGGCACCGCTGAATTCGTGCAGGTCAACGACAGCATCGCCGCCATCTGCAAGGCGCTGAACCTGTCGCCCAAACTCGAATACACCGGCGGTAACAAAGGTTGGATCGGCGACAATCCGTTCATCTTCCTCGATACGAAAAAAATCCAGTCCACCGGCTGGAAGCCAAAGCTCACCATCGAGCAAGGCATCATCCGCACCCTCCGCTGGCTCGAGGCCAATCGCTGGGTCTACGAAGCGAGGAAGTGAAAGAGAAAGTGAGCGTGATTTCCGATGCCCACCAAACTTGAGAATTTCAGCGCGCACCGGAAGGCACTTGAGTGGTTTGATTTCGTCGTGGCCGACCTGCGCCCACTGACCAAACACCCGGCCTTGACCCGTCTCGTCGCCCAACAAATCGCCAGCGCCGATTCGATCGCGGCGAACATAGAAGAAGGCTACGGCCGCGGCTCCGCGAGGGACTACTCCCACTTTCTCATCATCGCCCGGGGCTCGGCGCAGGAGACCCGGGGACGCTACCAGCGCCTCAAACATTGGCTCGCCCCCGAACTGATCGCCACGCGCGTTGCGCTCTGCGGTGAAATTATCGCCATCCTCACCGCCTCGATCAACACCCTGCGCCGCCCGCAGTAGTCCCTCTCCCTCTCACTCTACCTCTCCCTTTCACTCTCCCTCTCACTTTCACTCTCCCTCTCCCTCTCCCTCCTCATTGATGCACCTTGTCCTCACCGGCTCCAGCACCGGCATCGGACGCGCCCTCGCCGAACGCCTCCTTTCCCGTGGTCACCACGTCTGGGGCCTCGCCCGCTCCGACCAATCCGACTTCGCCGCGCTGCATCCAGCGTTTCGCCACACCCGCTGCGACGTCTCCGACTACTCCGCTGCCGCCGCCGCCGCGTCCGCCTACGCCGCCGCTTGGCCGCAGCTCGACGCCGTCATCTGCGCCGCCGGCCTTCAAGGCGAAATCGCTCCCGCCCTCACCGCCGACCCGTTGAAATGGAGTGCCACGGTCCGCGCCAATCTCGATGGCACCTACTTCGCCCTCCGCGCCTTCGCGCCCCTCCTCCTCAATCGCCCCGTCTTTTCCTCCCGCGCCAAAATCGTCTGCTTCTCCGGCGGCGGAGCGACGAAAGCCCGCGTCAATTTCTCCGCCTACGGCGTCGCCAAGACCGCCCTCGTCCGCCTCGTCGAAACCATCGCGGAAGAAAATCGCGACCAGCCCCTCGATATCAACGCCCTCGCCCCCGGCGCGATCAACACCCGCCTCACCGACGAAGTGCTCGCCCTCGGCCCCAGCGTCGTCGGCGCCGCTGAATACGCCGCCGCCCAAAAACAAAAAGCGGCCGCCCTCGTCCCGAGCTCCTTAGCCACCGCCGGCGCCAGTGCCGACCCCGCTCTGACCCGTGCCCTCGACTGTATCGAATGGCTCCTCTCCCCCGCGAGCGACGGCATCACCGGCCGCCTCCTCAGCGCCCCGTGGGATCCCTGGCCGAGCCTCGGCGACCACCGCGCCGCCCTCGCCGCCTCCGACGTCTATACCCTCCGCCGCATCGTCCCCGAGGACCGCGGCCAAAAACCGTAGGGACCGCTATCCGAGCGGTCCGTCAGGACTTTCGTTCGCCAGCCGTCACCCCCGCCCGGAACACCTGATAGTTCAGTAACAGAAAAACCACCACGGTCGACGGCGGCACGGCCACAGCCGTCGCCCACATTTTCCCCAAGCCGAATCCATCCAGACACAGGCGAAACACCGCGATATTGATCACCCAGCTGATCGCCGCCGTTCCCACATATTCCTTCGCCTGCCGACACGTATCCGCGCGCGCGCTCGGCAGCGCCCAAAATCGGTTCAGTAAATAATGCGTCAGCGTCGAGCCCACGAACGACACCGTAAACGCCACGTTGGCCACCAGCCCCATCGCGTCCGACGCCACCTTCATCACCGCCACTTGCACGGCAAAGGACGTCCCACCCACGATCAAAAATCGTGCGGCCCTCACTCGCGTCTCCCGGTCGGAAATAAATTTCATCTCAGCGCACCGAATCAGGTTTTCCCCCACGCACCACGTCTAAAATCGTCCCGCCAAACGTCTCCGCGCAGCCCGTCCCGCCGATTGGATTTTTTCCAACGAACACATCCTCCGCACCGACCCCGAAAAATTTCGCCTCGCGGGCCCACACCACGCGTCCGTCCATCTTCACTTCCAACTCATCCGTTTTCCGCGCTCCCGGAAACGCTCCCAGCCCAACCTCGATCTCGTAAGACTTGCGGCGCTCCACGGACACCCGCGCACTCATCACCGTCGCCTTACCCCAGTGGTCGAGCCCGAACTGCACCCACCCGCCTTCGAGATACTCCACAAACAGAAAATCGCCCCGTCCGGTCTCTCCCGTCACCACCAGCGGCTCCCGGCCTGTCGATCTTCCCGCCGGAAACGTCACCCGCATTCGGATCGTGTCGAATTCCACGTCCCCTCCAGTACCCGCCGCCCGCGCCGTCGCCCGGATTTCCGCTATCCCGCCGACGCGCCGTCCGCGCGACAACACCACGTCCGCCGGTGACGAAACATGAAACCGCTGATAACCTTCCAACACCGTCGCGTCCCCGAGCGTGACGACCAATCGCCGCGCCAGCCGGATCCGTTCAGCCGCGCTCATCTCCGAAAAAAACGGATGGGGCTCCGGCGGGTAGAGCGAGCCCATCTCCACGCGCAGCCGTCTGCCCGCCGCGCCGATTAACGCGATCGTTCCGCTCAAACGTCCCGGCCCGCCGTCGTGCGCAAAACCGATTTTCCCCCGGCCTTCGCCTTCGTGCAGCAGAAAGATCTCATCGCGCGTACCCACACTCCCAGTACGGACCAACGTCTCGCGCGTCCCCGCCACCTGCGCCACAAAGTTGCCGTCCACTTCAACCGGGCCGTAGTCCGTGCCTGCCAGCGTTCCCACCCACCATGACGGCGTGTTCAGCCACGTCGCGATCCGCGCATACGCCCGCGGGCTCTGCCGGCGCAGAGTGTCGTAGGCCTGCCAGCTGAGCAGGACCGCGAAAAAGATCGAGCATGCCACCAGCGCACCGCTGCCCACAGTGACGACGCTCGCCCGCATCCGCCCGCCCTCGATTCGGGCCCAGCGGTGTAGCGCCAGCGCCCCCGCCCCTGCTAGCAGCACCAACGCCGGCATAAAGTCCGCACCATAGCGCGCCATCGCCGCATAGAAAAACGCGAGCGGCGTCGCCGTCCCGAGCGCGATCATCAACGCCGCCCCCAGGGTCGCCACGAACGGTCCGCGCGCCCCGTCGCGCCGCCATACCGCCAGCGGCGCGAACAGCGCCAGCCACACGAGCGGTACGTTAGCCGCTACTCCGTAGAGATCATCGAAGCCCAAGTGCCCAGCCGGGATCGCCGGCGCTTCGCCATGATGAAAAAACGGGAAATACCGCGTCCACTCCGCCGCCTGCGTCCAATACATCCGCAGGTTCAGGGGCAAATAACTCCACCGGAAATGCTGCGTTTCCGCCTCGAAGATCCCACTGAACTGATAGGCCACGCCAAACTCCGTCGGGCTCCCAAATCGCGCGAAATTATACCACGCCATCGCTAGCCCCACCGCACCGAGCGGCACCGCCCCCGCGAGCGCCCACGTCGCAACTTTCCTCCAACGCGCGCGCCCTTCCGCACGCGCGCGCCACCCTTGCCACAGCACGGGCACCACGAGTAGCCCGCTCGTAAACAAATACGTCGGCCGCGAAGCCACCGCGAGCCCGAGACTCAGCCCCGCGCCCGCCATCCACCCCAACGCCCGCCGCTCCGCATGCACCGCACGCCAGACACAACCGAGCGCGACCATCACATAAAAATACCCGCTGCTCAGCGGCAGTTCCCAAATGCTCCCGCGCAACACCAGCAGCGGCCCCATGCTCGCCGTGCCCAGCGCGACCACCCACATCATCACCATCCCTGACCCCGCTTCCGGAAAATACCGGCGTCGCATCCCCAGCAAAATCGCCGCACTCACCAAAAATCCCGCATATGTGAAAACCAGCACCGCCGCCGGCAGCGGCAACGCCACTCCTCCCGTCAATACCCGAAACGGCAACAGGAGCGTCACCACGGGCGCCGCGCCAAAATAGATGTAATAGCGCCCCCGATACATCGACGCATCGTGCAGCGCGATCCCCGGCGGCCGCGTAGCCGGATTGTAAGGATCCGCCAACGTCAGCAACGCCTCCGGCACCTCGACCTTCATATAAAGGTGGCCGTCGAGAAATCCATCGACGAGGAGGTTGTAATAATCCGTCTGCCGCTGCCCAAAATTCCAGCTCACGCCTTCGGGCCGCGCCGTCCATCCGTAGAACCCGCCGACCAACGCGCACACCGCTGCGAGCCACGCGCGCTCACGCCAGCTCCGTCTCCGGGTGCTCCTTCCGTGCTCGGCTTCGCTCTTCATCACGACACCAGAGCCGCCGTGCCCGGCGAACCCAGAATTCCCTCAAACCTCACTTGCGTCCCTCGTCCGGTTAGCGTGGCCTTGATCATTCTTCTCACGGAATGACCCACGCAAAACTCGAGCAACTTAATTTCGCCGTCATCGGCTGCGGTCTCATCGGCCGCAAACGCGTCCTTGCCCTCGGCAAAAATCCCCCGCTGCTCTACACCTGCGATCTCGACCTCGCCCGCGCAGCCGACCTCGCCCAGCTCGCCCCGGGTTGCACGGCCGTCACCGACTACACCGTCGCCTTCGCTGACCCGCGCGTCTCCGCCGTCATCATCTCCACCCTCAACGCGTCGCTCGCTCCCATCGCCCTCGCCGCCGTCCGCGCCGGCAAACACGTGCTCCTCGAGAAACCCGGCGCACTCAACGCCGCCCAACTCCGCACCGTTCTCGCCGCCGCCCAACTGACCCACACTCGCGTCCGCCTCGGCTACAATCATCGCTTCCATCCCGCCCTCCAAAAAGCCAGCGAACTCCTCGGTTCCGGCGTCCTCGGCCCGCTCATGTTTCTCCGCGCCCGCTACGGCCACGGGGGACGCCAGGGCTACGACCGCGAGTGGCGCGCCGATCCCGTCCTTTCCGGCGGCGGCGAACTCATCGATCAGGGCGTCCATCTCATCGATCTCGCCGGCTGGTTCCTCGGCGAATTTCCCACTGTGGAGGGCCACGCCACCACGTCCTTCTGGGACATGAAGGTCGACGACAACGCGTTCCTCAGCCTCCGCACCGCCGCCGGCCAAACCGCGTGGCTCCACGCCAGCTGCACCGAGTGGAAAAATCTCTTCTCCCTCGAGCTCTACGGCCGCGATGCCAAGCTCGCCATCGATGGCCTCGGCGGCAGCTACGGCGCCGAAAAACTCACCTACTACAAAATGCTCCCCGCGATGGGCCCGCCCGAAATCACCTCGTGGGAATACGTCCGTGGCGACGATTCTTGGGCCCTCGAAACCCGCGCTTGGATCGACGATATCCGCCTCGGCCGCGAGCCCAGCCCCGGTCTGCGCGAAGGCATCCGCACTCTGGAAATCGTCGAGGAGATCTACCGCAAAAGCGGCTACCCCGTCTCAGTAGCGGGTCTCTAGCCCTCGCCTGTCATCCGCACCCACGCCCCCGCGACCGCGCCAAGCCATCGTTCCCTCACTTTCACTCTCCCTTTCACTTTCATCCTCCGATGATCATCACTCGCTCACCACTTCGCGTTTCCCTCGGCGGCGGCGGCACCGACCTTCCGTCGTACTACCGCGAACACGGCGGCTTCCTCGTCGCCGCAGCCATCGACAAATACATTTACATCACGCAGCACCGCACCTTTCAGCCTGAGATCATTATCAAGTATTCGAAACTCGAGCGCGTCGCCTCCGTCGAGCAAATCGAACATCCCATCATCCGCGAGGCCCTCAAGCTCACCGGTATCACCGATCCGCACCTCGAGCTCACCTCGATGGCCGACATTCCCGGCGGCACGGGCCTCGGCTCCAGCGGCAGCTTTACCACCGCGCTCCTCAAAGCCCTCCACACTTCGAAGCGCACCTTGGTTTCCCCTGCCGAACTCGCCGAACAGGCCTGCGATATCGAGCTCAACAAACTCGGCGAGCCCATCGGCAAACAGGACCAATACATCGCCGCCGTCGGTGGCATCACCGCCTTCACGTTTCACCAAGACGGCCGCGTCGAATATCGTCCCTGCGTCACGTCCGAGGAAACGCTCTTTAATCTCGAAGATAATCTCCTCCTGTTTTTCACCGGCTACAGCCGCAGCGCGTCGTCCATCCTCAAGGACCAAAACGACAAATCAAAGAGCCACGACCCCGCGATGCTCGACAATCTCCACTTCACCAAAGACCTCGGCTACCAGTCCCTCGCCGCCCTCGAGTCGGGCAACCTCGAAGAATTTGCACGCCTCATGGACGTCCATTGGCAGCGCAAAAAAGCCCGCAGCGCCGGCATGAGCAACTCCGTCATCAACGATTGGTATGATCACGCCATGGCCCACGGCGCCCTCGGCGGAAAACTCATCGGCGCCGGCGGCGGCGGCTTCTTGATGTTCTACGCCGGCGACAAGAAAAAACTCCGCCACGCCATGCGCGAAAAAGGCCTCCAAGAAGTCCGCTTCCGCTTCGACTTCGAAGGCACCAAAGTCGTCGCCCAGAATTGAGCCCAAGCCAATTGCCCTCGGAACACACGGACAGCTTCTGATCGGAAAATTTCCCGTTTGATTCTTCCGTGTAGTCCGTGTGTTCCGTGGGCACCTCTCCGATGTCCTCCCCTCCCGCTCCCCTCCCCGTCGCCCTTTTGGCCGGCGGCATGGCCACCCGCCTCCGCCCCATCACCGAAAAAATCCCCAAGCTCCTCGTCGAGGTCGCCGGCGAACCGTTTTTCTCTCACCAACTTCGCCTGCTCAAAGCCGCCGGCCTCACCCACCTCGTCCTCTGCGTCGGCTACCTGGGTGAACACATCGTCGACCTCTACGGCGACGGCTCCCGCTTCGGCGTCAAAATCGACTACTCCTTCGACGGCCCGACACTCCTCGGCACCGGCGGCGCGCTCATCCGGGCACTCCCTCAACTCGGCGACGCCTTTTACGTTCTCTACGGCGACAGCTACCTGCCCATCGACTATCACGCGGTGGCCGACCACTTCCTCCGCTCCGGCCGCCAAGGCCTGATGACTGTCTACGAAAACCACGGCCGCTACGACACCAGCAACGTCGAATTCACCCACGGTGAAATCGTGCGTTACGACAAAAAAGTCCGCACCCCCGCGATGCACCACATCGACTACGGTCTCGGTCTCTTCCGTGCCTCCGCGTTCTCCACCTTCCCCCGCGACGCCGTCGTCGATCTCGCCGCCGTGCAAATGGACCTCGTCGCGCGCCACCAACTTTCCGGCTACGAAATCGCCCAGCGCTTCTACGAAATCGGCTCTCACGAGGGCTTGAACGAACTGGACGCCCTCCTGCGCTCCCGCCAAGGTGCGCCCCAATAACTCCCTCATGTCTTCCTCCTACTCTATACAACATCTCCGCGAGACGGTGGAAATCATCGCGAAGATCAATCCGGACGATTGCGAAAAGTGCGTCGCCGAACTCCGCGCCACCCGCGACCGCGGCGGTCGCCTCTTCATCCTCGGCGTCGGCGGTAGCGCCGCCAATGCCTCTCACGCGGTCAACGATTTCCGGAAAATCGCCGGCCTCGAGTGCTACGCCCCCACCGACAACGTCTCCGAACTCACCGCCCGCACCAACGACGAGGGCTGGGCCACCGTCTTCGTCGAGTGGCTCCGCGGCTCCCGTCTCAAGTCTGTCGATACACTCCTCATCCTCTCCGTCGGCGGCGGCAACCTCGAGAAAAACGTTTCCCCCAACCTCGTGCTCGCCCTCAAGCTCGCGCAGGACGTCGGTGCCCACATCATCGCTATCGTCGGCAAAGACGGCGGTTACGCCGCCAAAGTCGCCCACGCCTGCGTCATCGTCCCGACCGTGAACGCCGCCAACATCACTCCGCACAGCGAAGCCTTCCAGGCCGTCATCTGGCACCTCTTCGTCTCCCATCCCGACTTGAAGCTGAACCAGACCAAGTGGGAAAGCGTTACACCGCCCGCGACGACCTGATCGCCGCCCTCCCCGCCTTCGCCTCTCTTCCCTTCACCGCGGCGCTCCCCACGCCGCGTTTTTATTTCTCCGCCCCCCGCCATCGCCTGTTTGAATCCGTCTCCATCCGTGTTCATCCGTGGTTAAAAATTCCGTGCCCCCGCCCGCGCTCCAGCCACCCCGCCCCGCCGTCTTCCTCGACCGCGACGGCACGCTGAATCGTCAGATTATCCGCGACGGCAAACCCTACCCGCCTAACACGCTCGCCGAGTTCGAGCTATTCCCCGGCGTCCCCGCGGCCTGCGCTGCCCTCGCCGCCGCGGGCTTCATTCTCGTGGTCGCGACTAACCAGCCCGACGTCGGCCGCGGCACCCAGTCCGCCACCGTCGTCGAGTCGATGCACGCGCACCTCCTCGCGCTCGTTCCCTCCCTCACCCGTATCGAGGTCTGCTACGCGCCCGGTACCGCCCACGCGCCCGACCTACCCGCCGACCCGCGTCGCAAACCTGCCCCGGGCATGCTCCTCGACGCCGCCCGCCTCCTCGATCTCGACCTCAGCCGCTCATGGATGGTCGGGGACCGCTGGCGTGACATCGATTGCGGGAAACGCGCCGGTGTCCGCACCGTGTTCATCGACTTCGGCTACGACGAAGCCCTGCAAACCCCGCCCGACTTTACCGTCCAGTCCTTCCCCGCCGCTGCCACCATTATCCTCCAGTCCTAGCGGCTCACGGAGCGGCGGTTTCCAGCCAGCGTATTTTCTCCTTTCTCCCGCCGCCCTTCTCCCTCCTCCTCTTCGTCATGGCCTCACTCGCTTCCCTCAAAGTCCAGCTGTACGCCGATGGTGCCGACAAAGCCGGCATCCTCGAACTCTACGCCAAGCCGCACATCAAGGGCCTCACCACCAACCCCACGTTGATGAAAAAAGCCGGCATCAAAGACTACGAAGCCTTCGCCAAAGACATCCTCCAAACCGTCACCGCCAAACCCATTTCCCTCGAGGTCTTCACCGACGACATCGTCGACATGAAGCGCCAGGCCCTGAAAATCACCGCGTGGGCCCCCAACGTCTACACGAAGATTCCGATCACCAACTCCCAGGGCGAGTCCTGCCTACCGCTCATTAAAGAGCTCGGTCTCCTCGGCGTGAAACTCAACGTCACCGCCCTCCTCACCCTTTCGCAAGTCCGCGGCGTCGCCGAGGCCCTCAACCCCGCCGTTCCTTCCGTCGTCTCCGTCTTCGCCGGTCGCATCGCCGACACCGGCGTGGACCCAATGCCCCTCATGCGCGCCTGCGTACCGCTGCTCGAGGGCCAGCCCAAAGCCGAACTCCTCTGGGCCAGCACGCGAGAAGTCATTAACATCTTCCAAGCCGACGAAGTCGGTTGCCAGATCATCACCGTCCCCCACGACATCCTCGCCAAGGCTGCGAAAATGGTCGGCCTCAACCTCGCCGCCGTCTCCCTCGACACCGTGAAAATGTTCGTCGCCGACTCCACCTCCGCCGGCTTCCAACTCTAAACAGACCGGCGCTTTTCCAGCCGCCGTTTGCGGAGAAAATATCCACTAAAATCCGCATTTACCTTCGAGGCAGACCCGCGCAGCGTCGCCGGTCTGCCTTTTTCATTGCCACCATTTCTCGTCCTTCCTGCCGTGCTGTCGCCTGAATTTCCCGACCGCGCTGCCCTCGTTTCAGCCTGAGTTTTCCGACCTTACACTCGCTCGTTTTTCCTCTCCTCCGATTCCTTTTTTCGCGTGAACATCCTCTTCGTTAACTACGGCGATTTTACAACCAATAGCCTGAACCAC
>CANIJN010000109.1 GCA_947467625.1 Opitutia bacterium
GGGAGGCTTAATACCATGTTGGTTCTATCTCGTAGGGTTAACGAATGCGTCGTGATCGGTGGTAATATCGAGGTCTTCATCTCTCGGATCGAAGGCGATCTCGTGAAGCTCGGGATCGCCGCCCCGCGCGAAATTTCGATCGTGCGCAAAGAGGTCTTAAACGAACTCGCCCGCAGCAACCGCGGCGCCGGCATGGCCGTCGCTCCGAAGTTCACGCTGCCCAAATTGGCGCTGCCGCTGCTGCCGCCCAAACCGGCGGCATCCGCTACCGGCCCCGGCGCCAACTAAAGCCGAGTGTTGTCGGGTCGCGGTACCGCGAGCGGCACCGCGGGCCCGCGCTCACCCGTCTACGGCGGGCAATTCGATCCGCAAATCGTCGATCCAAGGGTTTTCATACCCGGAGACGATTCGACCCCCGGCCTGCGTGACGACGCCGGCGATGAAGGCCAGATCGGAATCGCGAAACAGCGATTCATCCAGCCCAGCCAGCGTGCGGCGGCTACGGCCCGCGCGGCGCTTGATTTCCAACTGCACCACGCCGGAGTGTTGGGCGCTGGTTTTGCGACCTTTGCGGTGCCGCGTCGTGAGCGTGACCGCAATCGTTGGCTCCGTGCCGGCGAAAAAATGTTTGGTGGCCAGGCTCAACGCATGGATCCACGGCCACCGCTCACCCGCCACGCGTGGCACCGGCCCCACATTTTTCACCGCGATGCTGCGGCCGGCCGGCAGAGCGGGGCGCAGGGAGCGCGCGCATTCTTCGATTAAGAGCGCGAGCGGCACCGCGGCACCCGCTGGGGCACCGGGTTGATCACGGGGTTGCAGGCGCTCGGCGACATCGCCGGTGACACGGGCGAGCCGGGCGAGGGCGGATTTGGCGCCTTTGCTGCGGCTGGCGGCTTGGTGGGACCACGCGGCGGCGCCTTGCAACGTCAGCAACGCTTCCTCGCCCAGGCTGTCGCCGGGCGCGTTCGTGAGTTCGTCATCGAGGCGACGCTCGGCGCGGGCGAGTTTATCCTCGAGCTCGCGTTGCGACGTGAGGTTTTCACGGATACAGAGCAGGTGGCTCACGACTCCGTGCGCGTCCATGGCCGGCGAGACCATGACGCGCTCCCAAATGAGGCGGCCGTCTTTGGACGGGCAGTGGAGCGTGCCCTGCCACACGGAGCCGGCGGCGATGGTGGCGCAAAATTGGCGGTACGAGGCGTCGCTCGGGTGGCCCTCGCTCAAAATGGGGAGGTCGGATTCGAGCGCGTCTTCGAGGGTGAAGCCGGAGTAGTCGCTGTAGGCCGCGTTCATGTACTGCACGTGGCCCGTGGGCGAGGTGAGTAAGATGCCGACGGGAGCTTGCTCGACGGCTTGGGAAAGCTTGGCGAGGTGGCCCTCGGCGAGACGGTGGCGGGAAACATCACGGCCGA
Organism: Opitutia bacterium; assembly: GCA_947467625.1. Classification (GTDB taxonomy): domain Bacteria; phylum Verrucomicrobiota; class Verrucomicrobiia; order Opitutales; family Opitutaceae; genus GAS368. The sequence continues at coordinate 1,416 of CANIJN010000109.1, forward strand.
TGAGGCGGAGGCCGCCGGTCACGCGCGTGGTTTCCCAATCGATCCAGCGCCAGCCTTGGACGGATTGCCAGCGTTGGTCGAAGGCGCTGGCCTTGGGCTTGGCGGTGAGCGCGGCGAGGCGTGCGGTGAAGGCGGTCTGTTCCTCCGGGGGGCACCAACTGGCGGCGGCGCGACCGAGGCAGGTTTCCGGAGTGAGACCCACTTTGCGGGCGAAAGCAGGGTTGGCCGCGAGGACCTCGCCGGCATCGCTGACGATGAGCGCGAGTTCGTTGCTCCCGTGCCAAGGGGCGAGGTCGGGCGAGGAAACGGAGGCGGTGATCGGCTGCATCGGCGGCGTGGGGCGGATCAGAGCAGCGCGTTAACCAACTCGGGGAGGCGGCGCATGCTGGCGGTGAGCGGGCGCATGTGCGCGGTGCGAGCGGCCAGGTCGTCACCCCAGAGCAGGGCGGCGCACGGGTCGGCGATGAGCTCGTCTTCCGTGGGGGCGTGCCGGGCTTCGACTCCGCCGGTGAGGCCGGCGAGGCGCGCGTAGCCGTCGGCTAGATGGGTGGCGGCGGCGAGGTGTTTGCGCACGGGGGCGTGGAGCGGGTCGTGGTGGAAGCGGACGGCTTCGACGATTTCCGCGGGGATCTTATGGTTCTCGAGATAGTACGCGCCGATCGCCGCGTGGTCCCAGCCGAGCAGGGCGCGCTCGGCGGCGAGGACGTGAGCTTCGTTTTCGTAAGCAGTCTGGATGAGTTGCGCGAATTCGGCGGGAAATGCTTTGGCCATGACGACCTTGCCGACGTTTTGGAGCAGGCCGGTGATGTAGTCGGTGTCGTCGTCGATGGCGACCTCGGACTGGTTGAGGAGGTCGCGGGTCGCGAAGGCACAGGCGAGCGTGTGCAACCAGAAATCGCGCCAGGATATTTGGGGGCTGTCTGCGCCCATCGCATTCATATCGTCGAGGACGGGCGTGGCCAGCGCGAGCGAGCGGATCTGGCGGAGGCCGAGGTAGAGGACGGCGTCTTCGATGGTGCCGACTTGGGTGCCGAGGCCGAAGTACACGCTGTTGACCATGCGCAGCAGGCGGGCGGTGAGGGAAGGATCGCGCGCGATGATCTCCGCGAATTGGCCGGCTTGCGAGTGATGATTGCGGAGGAGATCGGCGAGGGCGCCGTGGATGCTGCGCAACGAGGCCAGCTTGGGGCAGGCTTCGATGCGTTGCCGCAGCTCGACTTCGCTCATCACGGGCTTGGTCGCACCCGCCAAAATTGGGGGTGGGGTACTCAAGCGGAAATCAACATCATCCGTGGCATACGTTTATCGGTTGACGATTCGCTCTCCCGCGAGCGCGCGCAATCTCTTTTTGGTGGAAACGCTGCGAGGGTGTTCCCCACGCTTTCCCCGCTCGGGCTAGGGCGGTCACGCACGGTATGCCTACGGCCTGAGCTGCGCCTGCGATCGCGGGTAAGATCGGTGGGCAGGTCGACTGTTCGGCATTTTCATGACCCCATTTTGCTGACCTACCCTTGGCCTGAAAAGGCCCGGGAAATTCAGAAAGATAGGGTCAAAAAGATGGGGCCGGCTCACCTCCTTATTCTTATTCCGCGGCGAAGCCATCCGCATACGCCCGCTCCACGCCAGCGATCTCCTCGTCGGTGAGTTCAGCAAACTGCTTCCGCTTGTTGTTGGACAATTTCCCGCCGGTGGCATCGAGCCACTGCAGCAGAGCGTTGAGCCGTTGGTCGGGGAGATCCACGACGCCGCGGATTTCGGCCCGGGCCCGGTCATAGCGCCGCAGGTAGCCGAGTTCCTTCGGCAGGACTTCAATCGCGCGTGACATGACGGTCATCAGGTATTCGACCTGGCGCGTCAGGTCGGGGAATCGCCACAAGGGTTCGACCTCGCCGGGATTGGTCAGGGTGACGGCCCCGCTCTCGTTCGTCGTGTAGACCGACTTGGCCATGGTGCGCGCCGAGAAATCCCTCAGCGCCTCGTCGTAGGCGTTCATGTTGTCCAGAATGGCCGCAGAGAGGGGCAACGCCGCGCCCATCGGCGTCACCCCGCGCCGGGCCAGCACATCCTGGAACAGGAAGCGGTGGAGCCGGCCGTTGCCGTCTTCGAAAGGATGGATGAAGACGAATAAAAAACCAATCACCGCGGCCTGAACGACGGGGGAGACCGACTCCAGCCGATTGGCCGTCGCGGCGAGACCGGACATCAGCGAGAGAGCGAGGGCCGGAGGCACCGTGATGTAGTGAATCTGCTCCCGCACTCCGGGCAGGGTCGCGCCCACGTAGTTTTGGATTCGCCGGTAGGCCTTCTCGGCGTAGCGAGGATCCACAAGGGTATTCTGCAGCGCGACCAGCCGCTCGAGGGTGAGCGCCTGCTCGATGGGAACCTTGCCCGCTTCCCGCAGGACGGCGATGAAGCGTTCCTCGAGCGCGCGCCCTGGTTCCTCCCGTTCGATCAGAAAGGAGGACCGCGTTTCCTTGGCATACAGGTAGCTCAAGGCCCGGTACAGGAGGGCGGGCGGCGTGTCCGCCAGCACCGCCGCAATCTGGCCTTTCCAGTCCCGGGCCAATCCCGCCTTGATGCCGTCGGTCAAACGGACGGTCGGGCTGAAGGCGGATGTGCCCAAGAGATTGTGGTCCACGCGCCAGCGGGAATTCTTGATGGTGGCGGCGGTGAGATAGTCCGCGGGGTCGAGCGCGGGGACATAGTTGCCGGCCAGTCCACTGAGAGGCAGTTGGCCGCCAGTCAGGAACTCGTAGAAAAATCCGATCTGCTTTGCGTATTTCCCTGTGGGGCTTCGCTGGATGAAGGCGGCTACGCTGTCGGGAGTGAGCCGGCCAAACACTTCGCGCAGGAACGCCAGCTCCACGCCGTCGTATTTTAATCCGAATTCGACGTGCTCCAGCGGATCGTCAAACGATTTGGGGGCGTATTGGCGAAGAAAGGTCTGGGTTTTGCGTCCGTTCTTCTGATGGGTAAGGGAAGCGCGGCTACCCAAATAGGATTCGTGCTCAAGCTCTGATTTGAGGAGGCCGAACGTCTGCCTGAGCCAAGTATATCCCACGGGGACCATGTTCGCATAAAATCGTTATTTATCATTTAAAACAATTAAAATCAGGCAAATACTATATAAAACACTTAGAGGCTCGGTCAGCCGTGGGCGAGAAAAGATGGGGACTTCTGTTCTCAGCATTTTTTACCGCCCATCTTTTTGCCGGCCCTTCCCCCGAGTTCGTGAAGACATCCTGCATCAAATATCGGGCCAAGATCGCTCTCAGGCCTGCTACCGTCACAACCATCCGCCGACGCCTGATTCGGCACTGCAACTTAAACTTATCACTTCAACTAGCGCTTCGCTTACCTGCCGTGCTCGCTCACGAGCAGCCCGTGCTCATGAAATACCCGGGTTAATTTTCGTGATTCGCCGAGGCTGAATGGCGTGCGGCGTTTGATCTTGGAGACCAAGGTTTGGCCAGGAATGTTAGCCAGCTTGGCGATTTGGGAGACTTTCACAATGGGAGCAATGGACGCGAGCTGGTTTACCGAAAACTGATTCCCTGGGCTGGGTGCTGGCAGGGTGAGATCGCTTTCGGCATAGGCCTCTTTCATGATCGCGAAAGTTACCTCGAGGTTAGCCACCGCCTCGATCTGGGTGACCCCATCGGCGGCGCAGGTGGGGATTTCAGGGATTTCGGCGACGAAGTATTGGGCCCGGTCGTCCCAGTAAATCTGGACCGCGTAGTCTTTGATATTTTTCATAGCTTGAAGAGTTCGAGTTGTTTTCTGATCTGGGCGATTTGGTAGGCTTTGGCTTGGCCGCTCTTCTCTGGTTGGAGGTTGAGAAGAATCGGGATGCCGGGCCGCGTGGAAATATGGTGGCCACCTTTCATCCGTTTATTCCAACCTGTGGCCTCGAGGAAATGAACCACGGCGCCAAAGCGATGGCTATGGTCCTTCGCCGAATCGAGGAGCGCCGCCTTGATTTTCTCCGGGCTGGGCATGTTCTTAAACAGAGGTTAGCATAAATAATTATGCAATAAAATAATGTGAATAAATCGCCCGAATGGCCTTTCGGCCTGCAGCGTTCTCACAACAACGTCCCAGGAAAGTTGGACTCAAAGTAGGGGCCGTTGCCCTCGACGGTAAGCATTTACCTATCAGTCATAGGCTAGGCGACGGCTGATCCCGATCCAATCCGGGGCATCCGTGGTAAAAATGCTTGGTGCAGAGCCCGGTATTCATGCTCCACCGCGTGCCCTTTGTCATGCCTGCTATAGCTCAACGAGCGACGGCGGAAACTCACCGAGCGCCCCGGCGTACTGGAGCCTCAGTTTACGCGCCATGCTTTACCAACCCTCGCCCCAGCGGCACAGCAACCACAGACATTAGGGTTTGACCCTTTTTGAATTACTCCTGCTGGGAGTGTGGCTGCAAGCGGGCTGGTCAGTCTCCGAAAAATTTTCCTACCAACAAAATTTTCCTGCCAAAAATTCCGAGGCTCGGCGCCGATGGCTTCCACCCATCCAATCCCCACCGCCCGGCAAGGCCCGGCCCAGCGCAACCGTTTTCCGATTAATAAAACCGCCTACAGCGGGCAGGAAGATTTTATGGGTAGGAAGATTTCCCAAGCCGCAGGCAGCCGGGCCCAGAATCCGTCAATCCTTCCGCCTAAAGGCGGGACTACGAACTCGGAAAAGCGGGCTGCTCAGTCTCCCGAAAAATTTTCCTACCAACAAAATTTTCCTGCCCCACATTCCGAGATTCGGGGCCGATTTCTTCCACTGGTTCAATGCCCTCCGCCCGGCACAGTTTACCTGTTTTTCCCTTTTTAAAAAACCGCCGGTAGATGGTGGGAAGATTTTATGGGTAGGGCACAACCATTGGCCGACGCCTTATCCGGCAAAAAATGGGCGGTAAAAGATGGGGGCTTCTGTTCTCAGCATTTTTTACCGCCCATCTTTTTGCCGGCCCTTCACCCAAGTTCCTGAAGACCTCCTGCATCAGATATCGGGCCAAGATCGCTCTCAGCCATGTTACCGTCACAACCATCCGCCGACGTCTTATCCGGCAAAAAATGGGCGGTAAAAGATGGGGACTTCTGTTCTCTGCATTTTTTGCACCCTGTCCGCTCTGTGGCCTCTGTGGGCTGGGCTCCGTGCCCTCTGTAAAATGTATGGGGTCAAGCGGGCTGGTCAGTCTTCCCAGCCGCAGGCAGGCGGGCCAGAATGCGTCAAATCTTCCGCCTCATACCCACGTCCTGTGAGTTTTTGACTTCTGGTAGCCGCGCGCGCCAGCGAGTGGGGTTTCGACTAGCGTCCAAATATCACGAGACGTCGGTATGAGGCGCTACCTTGGCTGGGTTGCCCGCGCCTAGGTCTTTACGGCCGCGCGGGAATGATCTTAAGGAAAAAGTTTAAATAATATTTCGCGCACTATAAGGAGGGTGGGGCGGCTTGAGGGGATTCTAACCTCGCTCCGAGGGGCGGGAGGATTTCGCACCTCAAATCATTAAATAATCCTAAAGTTATTCTGCGGTGCGACGTATTTATCCACATCGGTGGTTCACTTCGCTGATAGTTCGGTTCCGAAGCTTCCCTCGGACACGTCGCACTACGGAAAGTGTCTTAGTATCAAGGAAGAATTGTCATGTCTATATCAATCAACACAAACTACGCGGCATCGTCCGCTTCGAAAAACCTCGCTCTTTCTAATAGCATGCTGCAACGGAGCCTAAATCGTTTGTCGAGCGGTTCACGAATCGTGAACCCCAACGACGACGCGGGCGGTCTCGCTGTATCCATGCGCCTTTCAGCCACGGCCAAACGGTCGGGCTCGGCTGCCACCAACCTCAATAACGCGGTCTCGCTTCTTCAGAATCAAGACGGGGTTTTAAAGGTTGGCGGTAGGATCCTCGAGCGTATGTCGGAGCTCCAAAGTCTTTGGAACGATACCACCAAAAATGATCAGGATCGTGCGCTTTATGACGTTGAGTTTGCCGCGCTTAGAAGCTCGCTCACCTCGTTGTGCTCAGAAAAGTTCAACGGTGTAAATCTCTTCGGTACCACCGCCACAAATATCATCACGACCGCTGATGGCGAACAGACCTGTACGATTTCCGCCAAAGGCTTGGGCGTGACCGGGGTCGCGGGTACTACCTCGACGCTCACCGGGGCCGCTGCGCCCGCAAATCCTGTGGGAGCAACCGGTGATATTACTATCGGGACGAAAACCGTCTCCATTAATACGGCCGATACCTTGGCAGGCGTCATTACGAAGATCAATGCCATCTCCGGCATCACCGTAGTCGCCTCCTCCGACGGCGGTAAATTGAAACTTACCAACCTGACAAGCGGGACGAGTGCGATCGCCGTAGCTGGCGCCGACGCGGCGCTTGCGGCGCTTAAAATTAAGCCATCTGATACTCCCGTCGCGGTGACGGGGACTGCTGATACCCGCGACAAGGCCCAGTTGGTGCTTCAAGCGACTTCTCTTGGTAATACGAACGTCGCCAGCTCTGGCCTCTCCCTCAACACCGTATTGAGCGACGCCATGAACGAGATGGCAAAATACCGCGCCGCCAATGGCGCCGAGCAGAACGGGATCGGGTTTGCGACTGAGCTGCTGACCGTCAATAAGATCAACCTCGAAGCGGCGACCGGTCGGATTGTAGATGTCGATGTTGCAGAGGAGTCCACACAGCTTGCTAGGTGGACGACTCTGACCCAAGCGGGCACCGCGATGCTCGCCCAGGCGAATCAAGCCAACAGTCTTGTCCTTCGCTTGCTCGGCGGCCAGTAAGCCCGCACCGCAGAGTGATGAGTCGCTCAAAGGCGACTCGCCCCGTCCCTGACTGAAACCTAGCCGGAAACCCGGCTAGGTGCAGTCAGGGCTGCGCACATCCACCATCTCCGGCCCTCCTGGCCGGAGCGGCACCGTTTCCAGTGCCGCCCTCGCAATGACCGACCGCCCGGCCCATACGCCAAACGGTTTGCCCGAATCGACCTGCCCACGTTGTCACCCGCCTTGGACTCGCTCCGGCGGATCCGCCCCCAAAGGTTCGGCCACCCTGGTCGAGTCTCTCAAAAACGGCTCAAGAGCCCCCCTGTAGCAGTCTTCTCTTATGTTCAATCGGTAATTGTTTCTCATTATAGATCACGGCACTTCGAAAATACCGCGATCTCCGCCGCCCTTGACCTGCGCCTACCTGCGCGGATCAAAGACCCCGGTGCGTATCGGACTAGGTTAGGTGTTTCTTTCGCGTTTGGTTCTACCCTTTGCGGTTCATTCCGCATTCTATCTGATAGCCATAGATTTCGGCTATTCGTGGCAACGACGGACGTTGCGTGCTCGTTAAAACAAGGAAGAATCCAACATGCCAGTAGTCATTAATACCAACTCAGCGGCCACGATTGCGTCTAACAATCTGTCTGCTTCGAATGCTATGCTGCAAAAGAGCCTCAGCCGGCTTTCGAGCGGTAGCAGAATTGTCAACGCCTCGGATGATGCCGGCGGCGTTGCTGTAGCCCAGCGTCTCACTGCTGCTTCCAAACGTGCCGGTGTTGCCGCAGGCAACATTAGCAGCGGTCTGTCGTTTTTGCAGCAACAGGACGCTGTTTTCAAGACGGGCGCTAAAATCATGGAGCGCATGAATGAACTGCAAGGCCTCTATCGTGATACGACCAAGAGTTCTGAGGATAAAGCTCTTTACACGGTTGAGTTTGATAAGTTGAAGGCGCAGTTCGTTTCCGCAGTTCGAGATGCTAAATATAACACCCTTGATCTTGCTAAAGCGGGCGCAGCACTTTCGATTACAGTCGATGAGGCTAATGCAACGTACGCGCTAAATAATCCAGCGGATCAAATTGCCGATTCATCTACTTACGCAATCACCAATGGTGGTAACTTTGCTACGGTGACGGGAAATAGAGCCGGCGGCAACGGGGCTACCGCTGGTAACTTAGTCTTAGCTATAGGAGGTCGGAGTAATGTGACGATTGCTCTGGCTGCCAACGACCCCATGTCGACAGTAATCACTAAAATCAATGCCTCTGGTGCGGCTGTTACTGCATCCATGAGTGAAAACGGCTTTCTTACCCTCACTGCAAAAAATGAATCTGAAAGCATTGTTGTCCATGCCGATACTACAGATGCAGTGTCGGCAGCCGGTGTAGGTATTGGCCTCGCAGAAGCGACAACTGCAGCCGCGGGCCAGACCAATAATTCGCTTGCGCAGATCCAGAAAATCGCCGAAGCGCGGGCTAAAAACGGCGCGGATCAAAACGTCTTGGGCTTTTATGCCGAATTGGCTGCCGCCTCGAAGACGAATCTTGAGTCTTCGGTAAGTCGTATCATGGATGTCGATGTGGCCGAGGAGTCGACCCAGCTTGCTCGCTGGAACACCCTCGTCCAAGCCGGCACCGCGATGGTCGCCCAGGCCAACGGTTCTACGCAGTCGGCCCTCGCGCTGCTGAAGTAAATCATGATATCATAGTGCGCCTCTTGCTTGTCTGTTCAGCTCGCGCTTCGAGGGTGATGCTGATATGAGCTAGCCTCTTGGGTTTTACCCCAGGGGCTAGAGATAGGTTTAGAGGTATTTCAATGTTTGTGTTGGTAAGTATTTACAGTCAAACTGTATGCAGCCTGACAGCCGCTGTTTTTGGCTGTCCGTTACGATGACGGACATCGTTCTATACAAGGAAGAACCAACATGTCAGTAGTCATTAATACCAACTCGGCGGCCGCGATTGCATCTAACAATCTGTCCGCCTCTAGTGCTATGCTGCAAAAGAGCCTCAACCGGCTTTCGAGCGGTAGCAAAATTGTGAACGCCTCGGATGATGCCGGCGGCGTTGCTGTAGCCCAGCGTCTCACTGCTGCCTCCAAACGTGCCGGTGTTGCCGTAAGCAATATTAGCAGCGGTCTTTCGTTTTTGCAGCAACAGGACGCTGTTTTCAAGACGGGCGCTAAAATCATGGAGCGCATGAATGAACTGCAAAGCCTCTATCGTGATACGACGAAGAGTGCTGAGGATAAAGCTCTTTACACGGTTGAGTTTGATAAGTTGAAGACGCAGTTCGTTTCCGCAGTTCAAAATGCCACTTATAACGGCCTTGATCTTGCTAAAGCGGGGGCAGCACTTTCGATTACAGTCGATGAGGGTAATGCAACTTACGCGCTTAACAATCCAGCGAGTCAGATTAACGATTCATCTGCTTTCGCAATCACCAATGGTGGTAATTTTGCTGTCATGACGGGAACTCGAACCGGCGGCATTGCATCTGACGGTGGTGGTAACTTAGTCTTAACTATTGGTACTCGGGCTAATGTGACGATTGCTCTCGCCAACAGCGATTCCATGTCGGCGGCAATCACTAAAATCAATGCCTCTGGTGCAGCTGTTACTGCATCCATGAATCAAGACGGTTTTATTGTCCTCACTGGAAAAAATGAAGGCGAACAGATTGTTGTCCATGCATCGTCAGATGACGTTACATCGTTGGCGGCAAAAGGTTTAGGCTTCACTGAAACTACCGCGGTAACTGCTGGTGGAACCACTAATAATTCGCTTGCGCAGATCCAGAAAATTGCCGAAGCGCGTGCTAAAAATGGCGCGGATCAAAACGTCTTGGGCTATTATGCCGAATTGGCGACCGCCTCGAAGACGAATTTTGAGTCTTCGGTAAGTCGTATCATGGATGTCGATGTGGCCGCGGAGTCGACCCAGCTTGCTCGCTGGAACACCCTCGTCCAGGCCGGCACCGCGATGATTGCCCAGGCCAACGGTTCTACGCAGTCGGCCCTCGCGCTGCTGCGTTGATGAGAGAAGAAGTATAATGACTAACGACTGAGCCCTAGGTGGGGACCGCCCGTCTTTAGACGGGCGGGCGGTTACCACCTTACTCATTTGCGGTCATGCTCAAAGGGCCACCGGCTCCCACGTCGGTGGCTTTTTTGCGTCCGAATACTTGGAAAAGGGAGGGCTTACCGGGCGGTAAATTTTGCCTGGGGATCGTTTCATAGCTTTACGATCAATTTTAATTATCTCTAATCCGCTTTCAGATAGAGACATAAGATTTTCCGCGATCGGCTGGCCCCTTGGCTGCTATTAGGCGGGCTTGATGCAGCTGCACCACTCAATGATTGCCCGCGCTATTCCGACTACACGTCCGGCGGGGGCGGGGCGTGGGCGCGATCTTCGCTTGATCCGTCTTTAGTCCTGGTGCTTCTGTGCCGTTAATCCCTAAATCCTAACCGCTTTTACTTCTCATGGCCGGTCTACAACTCTCAGGTTTGGCTTCAGGCTTCGACTGGAAAAGCTTCACAGATTCGGTGATGGAGATGGAGCGTGCCCCGGCCCGGCGCTACCAAGCCGAGCAGGTTAAGAATAATAATAAGAAAACCCAGCTGAGCACACTGGGGACTAAGCTGTCTTCCTTGCAGTCGGCGATAAATTCCTTGGCTTCCGCCAGCGTTTCGGCGCAACGCAAGGTCGTAAACGAGAGCTCCAGCGCCGTCGTGAAGAGCACAGTCTCCTCGACGACGCCGATGGGAACGTATGAGGTGCAGGTTACTAGCCTCGCTACAGCGAGTCGGCTGACGGGTGGGGTAGCGGCCCCGCCTGGGGTCGCGGGTACCCTCAACATCCGAGGTACGGCGGGTGGTACGGCTACCCCCATCACCATCACGGCCACGATGGATGTTGCCGCGATTGTTGCGGCGATTAATAGCTCAGACGCTCGGGTCACAGCCATCGCCAACAAGACCGGCACGCAAATCGTACTCACCAACCAAGTCACGGGTGCGGGTAACGACATCGTCGTCACCGATGCGTCGGGTGGGGCGCTCAGGAATGTCCTCGGCTTGAACGCGACGCCTACGGCGGCCACCGACAACGTCTTTAGGATCAATGGCCTCAACTTCTCAAGCGCCGACAACACCCTAAACTCCGATGATCACGGCATCGCAGGGCTCACGATCACGGCGGATGTGGTGATGGCGAGTGCGGGCACCCTGAAGGTCTCCGCCGATGCCTCGAGCATGAGGAGTAAGATCGACGCCTTTGTCTCCTCGTATAACTCCGTGGCGGATTTTATCGAAAGCTCGACCGCGTACACGACGACGGCGGGCAAGACCACGGCCGGCCCCTTGGCCGATGAACGGGAAGTCGATGCCTTGCTAAAACAACTCCGCTCGACGGCGTTAGGTTCTCCGGCTTCCGGGACGATCACGAATCTCGGGGCGCTGGGACTCGAGTTCTCGAGCAGTAACCAGCGCATCACCGTCACGAATTCCACCAAACTCGATGCGGCGCTGACGGATTATGCCTCGGATGTGGCTGTTTTTTTCAATAACACCGCCGCGGGCTCGAATGGCTTGGCGACGGCCTTTGCGACGAAGCTCGATGCCTACATCGGCGTGGATGGCACACAGGGAGCACTGAACACCAAGGTTGAGAATTATACCAAGGCTAACACGTCGCTGGATAAGCAAATCGCCAGCCTCGAACGCTACCTCGTGCAGCGGCGTTCGCAGCTCGAAGCGGGCTTCATGGCGATGGAATCGGCGCAATCCAAGATGTCCCAAATGCAGAGCCAACTGACCAATTCCTTTGGCCAAAAGAAATGAGTACGATGACTTTTCAATTTTGGCTAAGACTAACGCTGCTCTTGACGGGCGGAGCGAGCGCCTCCGCGGCGCAATGGCCCTCGATACCTTACGATGGATTTGAGGTGCAGCGCTGGCGTACGCCGCCGGCGTATCAGCCGGAAAATATTTTTGCCGTCAAGGCCTGGCCGGTCGGCGTGAAGCGCGTCGCGGTCTTGCCCGTGGCGACCGTACTGGCCGATGTGCCGGCGGAGTATTTCTCCGCCCACGACCCAGTATGGCTTTCGGCCCTGCAGTCGAGCCATCGCGCGGAATTTGTCGCTGTGACGCGTGCGGAGCTGCTCCGCTGGACGGGGCGGATGAGCTTTTCCACCGCGTATCCGCTGCCCCCCGATCTGCTGGCGCGCATCATGGAGCACACGGGGGCTGAGGCGGTGGCCTTCCTTGAGGTCACGCATTTCAGTCCCTATGGCTCGCAGACGATCGGCCTGCGTGGACGGATCATGGAGCTGGCGCAGAATCGCGCGATCTGGGCCTTTGAAGAGACGATCGACGCCGATGATGCGGCCACTGCGCAGATGTTTCGCGAGGGTTTAGGGCGCCAAGATCATCTTTTATCACCCAATTCCGCGCTCGCTGGAATCCGCATAAGCCCGCTTAAAGTAGTGTCTTACGTCGCCCGGGTGCTCGTGCAGACTCTTCCGCCCCGCCAATGAGTCAATTTTTCTCCTTAAGTACGGCGAATCTGTGCCGTAATTACCTATTGAAACCTTTACTCTTATTTATACGAAAGGCATATCCATGATCTCAGGCATCTCAGGATCTTCCATCACGCCGCTCGCAGGTAGCGGCTCCGGGGTCACTCGGGCCTCCACGCCGCCACCCCCTCCTCCGCCCGCCGCGGACGTTTCGTCACCGGCCATCAGCCAGCAGGCCGCCTTCACGGCCCAAGTCGCCGCTCAGCCCACGGTGCGCCCCGATCAAGTGGACCGCGCCAAGCAACTCCTCTCCTCGCCGAACTATCCCCCGCGAGCAATCTTGGAGGCCGTCGCCAAACTGATCTCGGACAGCCAGGCCGAATAAGTGGTTTTTTGTCTCCTGGAAATTTTATATGGTCGCTTTCAGAAACGGATTAAATCCCTACAAAACTGCTGCGGTGATGACCTCCAGTCCGGGGCAACTGGTCGTCATGATGTATGACGGCGTATTGAAGTTTGTCTCGATCGCGCGCGCCGGTTGCGCGCTGCCGGAGAGCGATCCCCAGCGATTGAAGATGGTGCAGGAGGGCGTGGCCCGCTCGATCGCGATCATCAGCGAACTCCGCTCGACCCTCGATAAGGAAAAAGGCGGCGAGTACGCCGAAAACCTCGAGCGCTTATACGACTATTATTCCTTTCGCCTGCTCAAGGCACAGCTCTCTTTTGATGACGCGCCCTTGGCCGAGGTGGAAAAACTCGTCGGCAATCTCCGTGAAGGTTGGGCGCAGATGCTCGTCGCTCAGGCGCAGGGCCAAAGACTGACCTGAGGTATCCCCATGAGCGCGGCTGTGATCCACGAGGCGTTGTCGGAGCTGGAGGCATTGTCCCGCACCCAAGCGGAGACGGAGTTACGCGCGGAGTGGACAGAATCGATTGACCGCCTGGAAGCTGAAGCCGCGGCCATCGTGCGCTTGCTCGGCGAGGCCGCGACGGTGCGGGCGGCGGGTTCGGAAATCGCGGCGCGGATTGATGCTGTGGTGGCGGCTTACGGTGAGCGCATCGCGCACATCGAGCGCCAGAAAAAGGAAAACCGCGATGAGCTGCGTTCGTTGAACGGCGCGCGGCAATTGGCCCGTTCGACTTTGCGATCGTATACGCGGGCGTGAGTGAGGCGGTTGGCGGGGTCGGGCTAGCTTGATGGCTCGTTGCCGACCGGAATCTGGGTGGGTTTGAGGAAAGTTGTGATCAGTGGACCCTCACCGCACACGATCATTCCAAGAAAGCGTTTATACCGAACGCCGACGTTAGGTTTAGGGGAATTCCGCATGGGTGAAGGAAATCTTCCTGCCCTCTACCAGCGGTTTTATTAATCGGGAAAATGGTCGATCTGGGCCGGGCGGTGCCGGGCGGAGGGAATTAGACGGGTGGAAGACATCGGCCCCGAGTCCGGAATTTGGGGTAGGAAAATTTTATCGGAGACTGACCAGCCCGATTGCAGCCACGCTCCAAGCAGTGGCTGTTTCCGAGGAGCGAGGAACCGGAAATGATTTTTCCCACAGATTCAGGGTTCGGCAGATTGAAAGGCTGCTGCTCATGCCAATGCGCGTTCAAGATTGGACGAACACCGGTTTTTTGTCGCCTGCTTGCAGGCGATTCAGGATGTAAAATCGCCCGCAAGCAGGCTCCTACCCTCAAGCCCGGTTAAGCTAATCTTGAACGCAACGTGGAATCAGAAATCTGCGGAGTCCTGAATCTGTGGGCATTCCCGTCAGGGCTCGTGTAAGGCCGCCGCTTGGATGCGTGCCGTTGCAGTTATTTTGTTTTTTTGAGAGGAACGAGGCAGAGTCATTTTACCCGCGCTCCGCGCATCCGGCCCTCCCCCGTGATGCAACACCGCTTTTTCGAGTGCGTAGTCCCGCCTTTAGGCGGAAGGATTGACGGATTCTGGTCCGCCTGCCCTGCGGCTTGGAAAATCTTCCTGACAATAAAATGTACTTAGCTTCCGCTTCCGTAGCCGGCAGCAGTGTGATCCGACCGCTGTCTCGAGGGGGACGGTGATTTCTTCTGCCCCTCAGCTCGCGCGATTTCTGTGTTTTTACCTGCCTGAAATAAACTGCGGCATTCCGGCGAAGGGACGCCGCTAGCCCTCGAAGCATCGCTGCAGTTCGTCGGCTTGCGCCTGAAACTTGACCGGATTGGTCCGCTTGAGGCGCGCGAGATTTTGCAGCTTCCACTGAATAGCGGGCAGTTCGGCGAGATGCCGACACTGCATCGCTTCCCACGGTGGCTGACCGGCAACCAGTCCGATGAGGAAACGTTTGTGATCGGCGGTGAGCGCAACGGCGAGTTCACGGCGAAGGCGGATACGCGCCTCCTCGAGCACCCCGAGCGACACGGGCTCACGCTCCATGCCGGCGAATTCGTTGTCGAACGGGCGCGCTAAATCGATGTCGCGCGAACCCAGCACTTCATGCACCGGCCGGTTGTGTCCGGCGATGTAGCCGACAAAACACTCCACGATTTCCGGCGTGAGGCCGAACCGTTGGAACATTCCGTGAACGTCGAACAGATCGCGGGGATGCTGGCGGTCCATCGCCGCGACCAGTTTACTCCCGTAGAGTTCTGCCACGGCGAGGGTGGGAACCGCGAGTGCTGTCGTGAAGAGATCGCTGGCGGTCTTGGTCAGTGACCGGGTTTCGACCGGGAGCAGGGTGCCGCGAAACACGTGATTGATTTCGATCTTTACCTCGATGCGGTCGCGGCGGGCGAAGAGCTTGGTTTCGTCGCCGGTCTTACTGCTCGCAAGCTCCGCCTTGATTCCGCGCCGGTTGAGCCGGGTTTGGATCGCCGACAGTTCGTTGGCGATTTCCGCGAGGGCCGTATCGCGAGGCGTCTGGTGCGGGACGAAGACGACGTCGATATCGACGGAAAGTCGCGGCAGGTCTTGCACGAAGAAATTGAGTGCCGTCCCTCCCTTCATGGCGACGCGTCCCGAGGCGAAAACCTCCGGCGCAATCTCGAGCATGAGGCGAACGGTATCGACATAGGATTTCTCCATCACGGTTTGAGAATGAGTGAAGTGCCGTCGGGCAGTTTGCTGGACCAGCGGCCACGGCCACGCGATCCGACGAGTTTACGGACCTCGGCGGCCCATTGCAGATTCAACTCGTCAGCGAGACTGAGACAGAGGCGCACGACCTTCACACGGGGACAGTGTTTGAGCAACGTCCCGAGCACATCAACGCGGACGGAACGAAGACCCTCCATGATGTTGCGTGACTCCTCCAGGCCTTGCTCGGCACCAACCTCGGCAAGCAATTCGAGGATCGCGCGCTCCGGGACCGAAACGTCTGGACCGGTCAACGCCTCCGGAAGCGGTTGGAGGCCAAAGCTGCTCGGAAGTGAGGAGCTGAAAATGTGGCGCGAAATGTAACGGGACGGAAATCGCTCAGTGAACCACGGCGGCAACGCGGCGACTTTTTCGCCCCACAACAGCAAACGCTCGCGCGGTCCGACATTATGACGAACGCCACGCCATGCCAGCGCGGCCTTGCCGCCGACATGAAGTCCAGGGAGGCGCCTCGCCAGGAACCGCACGGAGACCGCCGCATTCAACTGATCGCCGGGAAACATGAACACACCCCGGCCGAGACGCGTCAGCCATCCCGCCCGAACGTAGTAGGTCGCTAGAGAAGCGGAAACGCCCAAGCTCTGGAGATCCGCGACGTCAAGGGGAGCTCCCCGCGGAACGGAGGCCAGTGCCTTGATTGGATTTTTCGGAGTAGATGAAGTCACGTTTTATCTATCGCTATATTTTTAGGCATCTTGACGAGAAGATCGTTGAAAAATAAAGCCATATTTTAACCCAAAATCTTCCTGCCCGCTGCCGGCGGTTTTATTAATCGGAAACCGGTTGAGCTGAGCCGTGCCGGGCCGGGCGGAGGGAATTGAACGAGTGGAAGACGTCGGTCCCGAGCCTCGGAATGCGGGGCAGGAAAATTTTGTTGGTAGGAAAATTTTTCGGAGACGGACGAGCCGGCTTTTCCGAGTGCGTAGTCCCGCATTTAGGCGGAAGGATTGACGGATTCTGGTCCGGTGGCTGCGGCTGGGAAAATCTTCCTACCCATACAATCTTCCTGCCCTCTATCGGCGGTTTTATTAATCGGGAAAATGGTCGAGTTGGGCCGGGCCGGGCTGGGCTGTGCCGAGCGGTGGGAATTGAACGAGGGGAAGACGTCGGCGCCGAGCCTCGGAATGTGGGGCAGGAAAATTTTGTTGGTAGGAAGATTTTTCGGAGACTGACGAGCCGGCTTGCAGCCACGCTCATATTTGGACGATGGTCGAACCCCACTCGCTGGCGCTCGCGGCTACCAGAAGCGGTCAACCAGCAGTTAAAAACTTAACAGACGGGGGGATGATACCGACGTCTCGTGATATTTGGACGATGGTCGAACCCC
>CANIJN010000110.1 GCA_947467625.1 Opitutia bacterium
CTGCTTTTTTGGGAGGCGACAGGAGCGAAGGGGGTGTTGGCGTGTGGTGAGAAAACGGCGCAGCGGAACAAGTGGAGCTTTGTGGTTCTTCCTGCAAGTGGAGCTTTGTGGGTTTTCCCGCAAGTGGAGCTTTGTGGTCGCTTCCTGCTACCGTATCTTCCCGCCTCTCACGAGGCGGGCTACGGGCTGGGAGCCTCTTCTCGTCGTCACGCCTCTCACGAGGCGGGCTACGGGCGGGCGCGTCTTCCCGTCGTCCCGCCTCTCACGAGGCGGGCTACCGTATCGGAATTGCGGCTACGGGAAGGGCCGATTAGGAGAGGATTTCGCGGACGACGTGGGCGGGCTCGACGCCGGTGAGGCGTTGGTCGAGGCCCTGCGATTTGAAACTGAATTTCGCGTGATCGATCCCCATGCAATGCAGCAGCGTCGCGTTGAGATCAAAGAGGCTGACCGGATCGCGGACGATGTTGTAGGAGAAGTCGTCGGTCTCGCCGTGGACAACGCCGCCTTTCACGCCGCCACCGGCGAGCCAGACGCTGAAGCAGCGGGGATGGTGATCGCGGCCGTAGTTCGTGCGGGTGAGCGTGCCCTGCGAATAGACGGTGCGGCCGAACTCTCCGGCCCAGACGACGAGCGTGTCCTTGAGCATATCGCGTTGCTTCAGGTCGGCGATGAGCGCGTAGCAACCGCGGTCTGTATCCAAACATTGAATCTTTAAATGCTCGGGTAGCGTGCCGTGTTGGTCCCAGCCGCGGTGGTTGATTTGCACGACACGGACGCCGCGTTCGACGAGTCGACGAGCGAGGAGGCAACTCGCCGCGAAGGAGCCGGGCTCTTTCACCGCAGGTCCGTAGAGGTCGAGCGTGGCGGGCGTCTCGGAGGTGATATCGGTGAGCTCGGGCACGCTCGTCTGCATGCGAAACGCCATTTCATATTGGGCGATGCGCGTGAGCGTCTCGGGGTCGCCGTGGCGTTTAGCGGCGAGGTGGTTGAACTCGCCGAGGGTGTCGAGCATCGCGCGGCGCGCGGCGGCATCGACGCCGGCGGGGTTGTCGAGGAACAGTACGGGATCGCCTTGGGCGCGGAGGGCGACGCCGTTGTGGGTGGAAGGAAGGAAACCGCTGCTCCACATGCGCGTGAAGAGCGCTTGGGCGGCGACCTTCGGGGAGAATTTGGGCGTGAGCACGACGAACGCGGGTAGGTTATTACTCTCGCTGCCGAGGCCGTAGGAGAGCCAAGAACCGAGGCTCGCTTTGCCGGGGATTTCGCTGCCGGTCATCAGAAAAGTGCACGCGGGATCGTGGTTGATCGCATTGGTATGGACGGAGCGGACGATGGCGATGTCGTCGACGATCTTGGCGGTCCACGGGAGCAGTTCGCTGACCCAGGCGCGGCTCTGGCCGTGCTGGGCAAACTTGAAGAGGGTGGGTGCGACGGGGAATTTGGTCTGGCCGCTCGTCATCGTGGTGATGCGTTGGCCCTGGCGGATCGATTCAGGCAGGTCCTCCTGAAAACGCGGTTGGAGCGCGGGTTTGTAGTCGAACGTATCGAGCTGCGACGGCCCGCCGTTCATATGGAGATAGATGATACGCTTGGCGGTCGGCGCGAAATGAGGGAACCCGCCGAGCGGTGGAAAGAGGCGCGGGGAGGCAGGTGAAAGTGAAGGTGAGAGTGAAAGGGAGGAAGCGGAGGCGGCGCGCAGGCGGGGGGCGAGGAGGTTCAGGGCGACGCCGCCCATCGCCAGGCCGGCGCCGGAAAAGAATTGGCGGCGGGTAAGTTGATTGAGGTAGGCGTGGGCGGGATTCATCGAGGTGGGAAGGCGAGCGCGACGGTGCGGTGAGTGGCGGGGAGGGCGGGTCGGAGACCTCGCCTTACGTTAATTGCGGGTGACGGTTTCGTCGAGGTTGAGCAGGAGATTGGTGACCATCGTCCACGCGGCGATTTCGGAGGCGGGTGCGGTGGCGACGGATTTCGATTCTCCGTTGGTGAGGATTTTTTCGGCGGCGGCGGTGTCGCGGGAAAAATGCGCGCGGTGGGTCGCGAGCGAGTGGGTCAGGAGTTGGCGCTCGGTGGAGTCCGGTTCGCGGGCGGTGACGCTGCGGAAGGCGAGGGCGAGGCGGAGTGCGTCCGTGGATTTTTCGGCGAGGAGGCGCTCGGCAAAGGTGCGCGCGGCCTCGACGTGCTGGACGTCATTCATCAGGGCGAGCGCTTGGAGCGGCGTATTGGATCGGCTGCGACCGACGCAGGTGAATTCGCGCGAGGGTCCGTCGAAAGTGGACATGGCAGGCGCGGGCGCGGTGCGTTTGATAAACGTGTAAAGGCTGCGGCGGTAGAGCGCGTGGCCGTGGTCTTGCACGTAAGTTTTGGTGTTGCTGCCGCCGAAGGCGACGGGTTCCCAGATATTGATCGGCTGGTATGGGCGGACCGGCGGGCCGCCGATTTCGGGGCGGAGGAGACCACCGAGCGCGAGCGCTTGATCGCGCAGAACTTCGGCGTCGAGGCGGAGGCGCGATGAGCGGGCGAGCAGTTTGTTTTCCGGATCAAGCGCGAGCAGTTCAGGGGTGACGTTGGACTCTTGGCGATAGGCGCGGGAGGTGACGAGCAGGCGAACGAAGGCTTTTACATCCCAGCCGGTGCGCACGAGTTCGCTGGCGAGCCAGTCGAGCAACTCGGGGTGCGTCGGGGGATCGCCCTGGGTGCCGAAATCGCCGGGCGTGCGGACGAGGCCGGCACCAAAGAGCTGTTGCCAAAAACGATTAGCGGTGACGCGCGCGGTGAGGGGGTTTTTTGCATCAACGAGCCAGCGTGCGAGGTCGAGGCGGGAGGGACGTGCGCTGGTCGCGGCCAGTGGTGGGAGAAAGGCGGGCGTGGCGGG
This sequence comes from Opitutia bacterium, assembly GCA_947467625.1. GTDB lineage: Bacteria > Verrucomicrobiota > Verrucomicrobiia > Opitutales > Opitutaceae > GAS368. The sequence continues at coordinate 2,876 of CANIJN010000110.1, forward strand.
GGTGACGAGTTCGCCGGGTTTGTCGTATTGGCCGCGGAGCAAGATGGGCGCGGGGTGGGGCGTCGCGAGTTCACGGGAGATGAGCGAGGAGGGTAGAGTGCTTTCGTAGTGGGTGCGCTCGACGAGGAGCCGCCGAGCGGCGTTGGCCTCGGGCTCAAGCGTCGCGCGGAGCGGGCCCATGATAAAGTCGCGGTGGAATTGCACGACGCGGGCCTTCTCCTCGGTCGTCTGCTGTGTGCCCGAAAGTCCGATGAGGAAAATGGCTTCGTGCGGTAATGGCAGGCCTGCCTCGGCGCGGCCAAAATTTCGTAGCCCGGTCACCCACGCGCCGGAGTTCAGCAGCGGATCGACGGCGGCACTCGGGCTGGTGCAGGCGGTGCCGATGTGATCCCACCACCCGGCACCGTCGCTCTGTGCGACGAGGAGTCCGGAGTAGGGCTTGTCTTTCGCGAGGCCCGTGGCGATCGCGTCGATTTCGAGCCGCGTGTAGCTGCCGGAGGCAGGCATCGGGCCGGCGACGATGGCGTCCTTCGCCACCTCGGGGCCAAAGGCGGCGGGATCACCCCAAATCACGCGCTTGGTTTTTTGCTCGCTGATAAACTGGAGGCTCACGGCGCGTGGCGGTTGCGCAGCGTCGGCTTGAAAATAGGCAAACGCCTTCGCGGTCGTGCGCACGATGAGCAGCAACTCGCCGCCGCCGAAATTGACCGGCCGTTCCTGGCTGCCCTCGAGGTGCAGGGCGCGCTGGCCGCCGACGACAGGTACTCCGAGGCCCGTGCGCCACTCGCCGGCGGGTGCAGCTTTGCCGTAGTTGATCGCGTAGGGGGTATCGGCGTCCTCGGCCCAGACGACTTCGTAGCTGACGGGGGTGGTGGGCTTGGCGGAAGCCTTTTTCCGCTTCGCGGGCGAGAGCGTGTCGGTGTCGTCGTCGGTGTCGACCTTGGCCACAGTGGCCACGACTGCGGCTATTTCGTGGGATTTCTCTTTTTCCTTCTGAGCTTTTTCGGCGGCCTCGGCCTTGGCGGAAAGTGCAGCGGCGAGCGGTGGAAAAGCAGCGTCGATGGCTTTCAAACGGGCCTGCACTGTGGCGTCGCCGAGGACGACCAGTGGGCCGGGCTTGGGGATGTTGCCGTCCCAGACGCGGTCGGCGAGGCCCTTGAAGAAGGCGCCGAGCGAGTAATAGTCGCGTTGCGAAATCGGATCGAATTTGTGGTCGTGGCACTGCGCGCAGCCCGCGGTGAGCCCGAGCCAGACGGTCGCGGTGGTGTTGATGCGGTCGATATTATTGCGGGCCTCGGCCTCTTCCTCGATGGAACCGCCCTCGGACGTGGTGAGGTGGTTGCGGTTGTAGCCGGACGCGACGAGTTGATCGATGCGCGGATTGGGCAGCAAATCACCGGCGAGTTGCTCAATGGTGAATTGATCGAACGGTAAATTGCGATTGTAGGCGGAAGCGACCCAGTCGCGGTAGGGCCAGATGGTGCGGACGTTGTCGAGATGGAGGCCGTGGGAGTCGGCGTAGCGCACGGCGTCGAGCCAGGTGCGCGCGAAATGCTCGCCGAAACGTGGGGAGGCGAGGAGCCGCGTGACCACGCGGTCGAATGCCGCTGCGCGGCGAGTGGACGTGGCAGCGGGGGAAGTGGCCGCGGTGGTCGGCGGGTAGTCCGCGAGGAAGGCGTCGAGCTCGGCCGGAGTGGGCGGGAGTCCGGTGAGATCCAGAGTGAGGCGGCGGAGGAGCGCTTCGCGCGGGGCTTCGGGAGCGAGGGTGAGTTGGTGGCGGCTGAGTTTCGCGGCGATGAAGTGATCAATCGCGCCGACGTTCTCTTTGGCGCCGGCCAAGGGGGGCGGGAGGACGGGGCGGGCAACGGGCTCGAAGGCCCAGTGGTTTTGATAGACAGCGCCCTGTTCGATCCAGCGCTTGAGGAGCGCACGTTGCGCGGCTGAGAGCGGTTTTTTGTGCGAGTCGGGCGGCGGCATGACCTCGTCGGGATCTTGGCTGAGGACGCGTTGCCACGCCTCAGAATTCGCAAGGTCACCGGGCACGATGGCGCGGACACCGCGGCGGTCGGCGGTGGCGGAGTCGAATTGGTCGAGGCGGAGTTTCGCTTTGCGATCGCCGGCATCGCTGCCGTGGCAGGCAAAACAACTATCGGCCAGGATCGGGCGGATGTGCTCGTTATAACTCACCTGTTCGACGGCCGCGGCGGACGCCGTCGAGATGAGGGCCACAGTGCAAAAAGGGAGGCGGAGGAAGGGTAAGATCACGGAAACGAGGGGACTAAAACGAGGAGGATTCTCGGCAATTGGAACTACGTTAAGCTCAAACTTTCCAGAAGGCGTTTTTGTTTTTGATCCGGGAAGGTGGCTGTCGGCGCCGGATTTTCCGTGACGCGTCGACGGGAACGCATTCCGATGGGATGTGCGTCCCTTTTTTTGGTTGGCGTGATGAACGCAGGCCGAGGGCGCGCAGTTCCCCACTCTCCCTGTCACCTATGATAAGAAACGTCGTCTATGCACTGGTCGCGATCGCTTTGGGGCGAACGCTGGCGGTCGGCGCGTCCGACGAAGTCGAATGTCGCTGGGCGGCGCTACCGCCAGTGATTGACGGTCGGCTTGATGACGCGGCGTGGCGGACGGCGCAGGTGGTGGAAAATTTCCAGGCCGCGTGGCGGCCCGCCGGACAACGCACGCCGCCGACGGCCACCCAGGTCCGGCTGCTGTGGGATCGAGAATTTTTGTATTTTGCGGCGGAGATGGCTGACGCTGATTTGTTTGCCACGGTGAGCGAGGACGATGGCGCGTTGTGGACTGGTGATGTGTTTGAACTGTTTTTCAAACCGGCGGCGGAGCGTCCTGGTTATTATGAATTCGAGTTCAATCCGACCAACGCGAAGCTCGACATGTTTTTGCCGGCGCGGGATTCGGGCGGTTACGCACGCCATGCGCGGGATCGGAAATTTCACATTGAGACGGCGGTGCGTTTGGGTGGAACCCTGAATCAGCGTGACGATACTGACCGCGGTTGGACGGTCGAGGGACGAATCCCGTGGAGCGATTTTCAGCCGACCGGTGGCCGGCCTGCGGCGGGTGACACCTGGCGGCACGCGTTGTGTCGCTATGATTATTCGGTCGGATTCAAAGAACCGGCGCTCTCCTCCAACGCGCCCCTCAGCAAGGCGAGTTTTCACCGTTACGAAGACTACGCACCCCTGAGGTTTGTCGGCGCACCCGAGATTGTGCGTCGTTCGGCGGGCGCGCGGTGGAGCGGTTCGCGGCTGGTGGGCTCGCCGGAGGCGCCAGCGCAGTATGCGGTGGTGCGCGCGTTTCCTGGGTTGGCGGTGAAGCATCCCTTGGCGATCGAGCGGGAGCCGGGAACCGAGCGGATGATGCTGATCGAAAACTATGAATGGCAGGAACGGCGCAGCGGGTTGAAACGATTCTCGGCGCGAGGGGACGCGACGGAGGCGGAGACGTTGTTGGACCGGAAAGAACACTTTTACAGTGTGACGTTTCATCCGCGTTACGCGGAAAACGGCTGGCTTTACCTCGGCAGCAATGGGCCCGGCCCGGAGGGAAAACTGCACTCACGGGTCGAGCGTTTCACGGTGGATCGGCAACCGCCTTACCGCATCGTGGAAGGTTCGGCGCTGACGGTGATCGCGTGGGACTCGAATGGACACAACGGCGCGGGCGTCGCGTTTGGAAAAGAGGGGATGCTTTATGTGACGAGCGGTGATGGCACGAGCCTCTCCGATCTCGACAACGCGGGCCAGGACACGGCCTCGCTGCGCGCGAAGGTGCTGCGGCTCGACGTCGACGGCGCCCCCCCGGGTCAGCCGTATCGCGTGCCGGCGGACAACCCGTTTGTGGGCATCGCAGGCGTGCGGCCGGAGACGTGGGCCTATGGACTGCGCAATCCATGGCGGATGAGTGCCGATGCGGAGAGCGGTCAAATCTGGGTCGGGCAAAACGGGCAAGATCTGCGGGAGAGCGCGCATCTCCTGGCGCGCGGCGCGAACTACGGTTGGAGCGCGTTCGAGGGCACGCGGCCCTTCCTGAACGGACGATTGCGCGGCCCCGCGCCCTTCACGCCGCCGACCATTGAGCACACTCATTCGGTGTTTCGCTCCCTCACCGGGGGCTTGGTGTATCGCGGGGCGCGTTTTCCGGAACTCGTCGGAGCGTATGTCTATGGCGACTACGGCACCGGCCGCGTCTGGGCGGCCAAGCACGATGGCGCGCGGTTGCTATGGAATCGCGAGCTGGTCGATACGCCGCTGGCGATTGCCGGTTTTGGGCTTTCACCGGAGGGCGACCTCCTGATTGCCGATCACTTGGGCGATGCGCTTTACCGGCTCGAACGCGCCCCGGAGAAACCGGAAACGCCGACGTTTCCCGCGCGCCTGAGCGAGACCGGACTCTTCGCTGCGACGCGGGAACTGCGGCCGGCTCCGGGCGTGTACCCTTTCGTGATCAATGCGCCGGCGTGGCATGACGGCGCGAGTGCGGAGCGCCACTGGGCGTGGCCGGCGGTGGGGATGGCGGAGCCAGACGGGCCGTGGAAAACGTGGAAACTTCCCGACGGCACCGTGCTCGCGCAAACGCTCAGTTTACCCTCGCGGGACGGCAAACCGGCGCGGCGCGTCGAGACGCGCGTGCTCCTCAAGCAAGGCAACGATTGGTCAGCGTACAGCTATGTGTGGGACGCCGCGCAAAGCGATGCGATGCTCGCGCCGACTGACGGCAAGCGCCTCACAATCGATGATCGCGAGTGGCTGGTGCCGAGCCGCTCGGATTGCCTCTCGTGTCATTCACGCGAGGCCAATTTTGCGCTGGGCCTGACGAACGCCCAACTCAATCGCGAGACCGCCGAGGCCGGTCGTATCCAGAATCAAATTGCCGCCTTCATCGAGCGCGGTCTCGTGAGTGGCCATCCACCGGGGGACCGCGCGCCGCGTTTGGTTGATCCCGCGGACGCCAGCGCGCCGCTGGCCGAGCGGGCCCGCGCCTACTTGGCGACCAACTGTGCGCATTGCCACGTCCCGAATGGCGGCGGCAATGCCACGATGAACCTCACCCCCTGGGTGCGCGCGGAGAAGCAGCACCTCCTTGATGAAGCGCCGCTGCATGGCGATTTCGGTCTGCGCGACGCGCGCCTCGTCGCGCCGGGCAACCCGGGCCGCTCGGTGCTGCCGATGAGGGTGGCGATGCGGGGCGCGGGCCAGATGCCACCGGTCGGCACGATCGCCGGTGATCCGGCGGGCGTGCAACTCATCTACCAATGGATCCAAAGTCTCACGCCACCACCATGACCCACGAACACCGTTTCGCCGCCCTGCATCTCGAACTTCCGCCTGCCCCCAAGCCCGTCGCGGTTTACCGACCGGTCGTGGTCGCGCAAGGGCTCGCCTATGTCTCGGGCCACGGGCCGGTGTGCGTCGATGGTTCGTTGATCAAGGGTCGGGTCGGCGCGGATCTTTCGCTCGCAGACGGGCACGCGGCGGCCCGCCAAGTCGGGCTCGCGATTCTCGCGACACTGCGCGCGCACTTTGGCTCGTTGGACAAAGTCGGGCGCGTCGTGAAGGTGCTCGGCATGGTGAATTCCGCACCGGATTTTTATGATCATCCGAAAGTGATTAACGGCTGCAGCGAACTTTTCGTGCAGGTCTTCGGCGAAGCGGATGGGATCGGTGCGCGCAGCGCCGTGGGCATGGGGCCGTTGCCGGGAAACATCGCGGTGGAAATCGAAGCCATTTTTGAACTCGCCCCATGAAGCCCGACGCTTGGATGCGGCTGGAGAATGAGGCCGACGTACCCTCGCCGGCGCTCGTGTTGCACTCGGAGCGGATCGACGAAAATTTACGGCGGATGGTCGCACGGGTCGGCGACCCGGTCCGCCTTCGTCCCCACATCAAAACGCACAAGCTCCCGCAACTCGTCGTTCGTCAGCTGGCCTTGGGGATCACGAAATTCAAGTGTGCGACCATCGCCGAAGCGGAGCTCGCGGCGTCGGCTGGAGCTGCCGACGTGCTGCTCGCGCTGCAGCCGGTGGGGCCGAACGTCGGGCGCTTTCTTCAACTGATGCGGGCATTTCCGGCGACGCAGTTCTCGACGTTGACGGACTCGCCGGAGGCGCTGGCGACGCTGAGCCGCGCGGCGGCCGCGGCGGGCGTCGTGGCGGAAGTCTTGCTGGATCTCGATGTCGGCCAAGCGCGCACGGGCATTGTGCCCGGGCCGGAAGCGGCGGCTCTGTATCAGGTAATGCGTACGCTGCCCGGCGTTCGCGCCGGCGGTTTGCACGCCTACGACGGACAGCTGCATCAGCGCGACGCTGCGGAGCGGGGCGCGGCCTGCGAGCGGGCTTATGCGGCGGTGGCAAACCTGCGCACAGAATTGCTCGCCGCGGGGCTCTCGGTGCCGCGCGTGGTGGCGGGAGGGACGCCGACGTTTCCGTTTCACGCGCGTCGTGGCGACGTCGAGTGCAGCCCGGGGACCTGTGTGTTGTGGGATTCCGGTTACGGGACAACGATGCCGGATCTCGATTTTCTGCCGGCAGCGACGCTGCTCACCCGGGTCGTCAGCCGGCCGGCGCACAACCGGCTCTGTCTCGACCTCGGCCACAAAGCGGTCGCGAGCGAAATGCCCCATCCGCGCGTGATTTTTCCCGAGCTGCCGCAGGCGCGCGCCGTCGCGCACAATGAAGAGCACCTGGTAGTGGAAACTGAAGACGCGGCGCATTTTCCTGTCGGCGCGGTAGTGCACGGCATTCCGTGGCACATCTGTCCGACGGTGGCGTTGCACAGCCACGTGCACGTAGCGACAGCGGGCCGCGCGTCGGCGATCTGGCCCGTGGTGGGCCGGGCGCGCTTCATTACGATCTGATGAACGCGACTTCTCCCGGTGCCCTGATGGGGTTAGCGGTCGCCGCGATCGCGGTGCTCGTTCTGCTCGTAACGTGGCGAAAGATGAACGCGTTCCTCGCGCTCTTCATCGCGGCGCTGTTGGTCGGACTGGGCGCGGGGATGGCGCCGCTCGCGGTGTTGAAGACCTTTCAAGAAGGGCTGGGCGCGACGATGGGCGGGATCGCGGCGGTGATCGCGCTCGGCGCGATGGTGGGGAAACTCCTCGAGGAATCGGGGGCGGCGCGGGTACTCGCGAAAAGATTCAGCGCATTTTTTGGACCGCAACGCGCGGGGTGGTGCATCGTGGCGCTGGCGATTGCGGTGGGGCTCGTGACCTGGTTTGCGGTGGGTTTGCTGCTGTTGCTGCCGGTGCTGATCTCACTCGCACGGGAAACGAAGCGTCCGTTTCTGCTGCTGGCGATTCCGCTGTTGGCGTTTCTCTCGGTGATGCACGGACTCATGCCGCCGCACCCGGGACCGGTGGTTGCCGTCGAGGCGCTGGGAGCAGACACCGGCCGTGTGCTCGGCCTCGGCTTCCTGCTCGGCCTGCCCGTGGCGGCGCTCGCGGGACCGTTGTTTGCGCGCTGGGTCGTGCGGCGGGTGCCGGTGCCCACGCCGGAATTTCCGACGACCGCGGAAACGCGCCGCGGCGCACCGTCGTTTGGCGCGACGCTCTTCGTCATGGGCTTGCCGATTGGATTGATGCTGTTGGGCACGGCCGCGGATCTGCTGCTGCCGGCGGGTCACGGCGGGCGCACGACGTTGAATGTGATCGGGCATCCGGTCTTCGCGCTGGTGATAGCATTTTTGGTGGCGGCGGTGGTTTTTCAACGCGCGTGTCGATTCACGCGGAAAGAGCTGCTCACGTTTACGGAGCAGAGCATCGCGGGCATCGGGCTGACGTTGTTGGTGGTGGGCGCGGGCGGCGGTTTTGCGCGGGTGTTGCGCGAGGCGGGCGTGGCTGCGGCGCTGGGCAACATCGCGGGCCACCTGCAGCTTCCGCCCTTGATCTATGGCTGGCTGCTGGCGGCGTTCATTCGTGTGGCGACCGGTTCGGCCACCGTCGCGATCACGACGGCCGCGGGTTTGCTCGTGCCGCTGCTGGCGCAGGACGTGACGATCAACCGGGAACTCCTCGTGCTCTCCGTCGGCTGTGGCTCGTTATTTCTCTCTCACCTCAACGACGGCGGATTCTGGATCGTGAAGGAGTCGCTCGGGCTCACGGTGGGACAAACGTTGCGCACGTGGACGGTGGTCGAGACGCTGATTGGGTTGCTGGGACTTGGCGGCGTCTTGCTGCTCGACGTACTTTTTAAGCTATGACCCCGCCCTTCATTTTCGACGCACATCTCGACCTCGCGCTCAACGCCATCGAGTGGAATCGTGACCTGCGAGCGCCGCTTACCGAACTGCGCCGCCGCGAAGCCCACCTCCAGGATAAGTCCGGCCGAGGGCGCGGCACAGTTTCGTTTCCAGAAATGCGCCGCGCCCGTATTGGGCTGTGCGTCGCCACGCAACTCGCGCGGCTGGAGCACGACGCCTACAGCCCGGTCTTTGGCTGGCGTTCGTCGGCGCAAGCGTGGGCGATGACGCAAGGCCAACTCGCGTGGTATCGCGCGATGGAGGAGGTCGGCGAACTTGTACAAATCCGCGATCGCCGCCAGCTCGACGCGCACGTGGAAACATGGCGCGACGTCGATGACGCGACGGCAGCACGGCTGCCCATTGGTTATCTGCTCAGTCTCGAAGGCGCGGATTCCCTCGTCACGGTAGCGCACCTCGAGCGCGCGTGGTGCGATGGCCTCCGCGCAATCGGTCCGGCGCACTACGGTTCCGGGGTGTATGCGCAGGGTACGAACAGCGAAGGACCGTTTCCACCCCGCGGCGTGGAGCTGCTGCGGGAGGCGGACCGGCTGGGGCTGATCCTCGATGCCACGCACCTCAGCGATGAATCGTTCTGGCAGGCGATGAAGCTGTATTCCGGTCCGGTTTGGGCGAGTCATCACAACGCCCGCGCGCTCGTACCGCATCAGCGGCAGCTGAGTGACGAGATGTTTCGCGCGCTCGTCGAACGCGGAGCCGTCGTCGGGCTCGCGCTGGATGCGTGGATGATTGTACCCGGTTGGGAGCGAGGGAAGACCACGCCGCAGTCGGCCAATCTGCGCTTGGAAAAACTCGTCGAGCATCTCGACCATTTTTGCCAGCTCGCGGGAAACGCGCGCCATGTCGGCTTGGGCAGCGACCTCGACGGCGCGTTTGGTAACGAGCAGACGCCACAGGACGTGGACTCGATCGCCGATCTTCAGAACATCCCCGAGCTCCTCCGTGCCCGCGGGTACTCGCCCGCGGATATCACCGGGATTTTGCACGGAAATTTTCTGCGGTTCCTCGGTACGGCGCTGAAATGAGGTGGTTGCTGGGCTCGCCGCCGGCGGCGCGGGTGGGGTCGAGCGCGGAGAGGAGCCAGATGGTGAGAACGCTCGAACGTGGCGGGCAGCGGGTCGGCTGCAATGAGTCAGGGCATTTCCGCAAGAGGGTTCACTCCCGTTGGCTTTTAGCTCTATGCGGAGAATAGGGGCCTTATTCTCCGCATGAAAAGCGGAGATTATCCTGTGCCCTTAGGAGAATGCGTGGTATGGTCATCGCACACATTGCGGAGATGAGATGTATATCCACGAACGAAAGAACTGGCCAAACTTCACTTGGGATCATGCCGCTATTACCAGGCTGCTGAGTGATGCGAGGCATACGCAGGGGCGCCTGCTCGGCAAGATGGAAGGCTTGGGCTTCCAGCTGCGCGAGGAAGCGACCTTGGCCACGCTCACGCAGGACGTGATCAAGACGAGCGAGATTGAAGGGCAGAAGCTGGATACCCAGCAGGTGCGCTCCTCGATCGCGCGACGCATGGGCATCGAGATCGCGGCCCTCCCGCAGGTGGATCGCAACGTCGAGGGCATCGTTGAAGTGATGCTGGACGCCACGCGCCACCATCAGAAGCCGCTCGATCAGGATCGGCTGTTCGGCTGGCATGCGGCGCTGTTCCCGACCGGGCGCAGCGGCATGCAGAAAATTTTAGTGGGCGGCTGGCGCACCCCTGCGTCCGGGCCGATGCAGGTTGTTTCCGGTGCCCTCGGGCGGGAGAAGGTTCATTATGAGGCCCCGCCTCATGACAGGCTCAACGCGGAAATGACCCGGTTTCTGGCGTGGCTGAACGCCGGGCCTGCCACTGATCCGGTCCTGACCTCGGCGCTCGCACATTTTTGGTTCGTCACGATCCATCCATTCCACGACGGCAACGGACGCATTGCCCGCGCCATCGCCGACCTGATCCTCGCACGCTCCGAAAACAGCGCGCAGCGTTTCTACAGCATGTCTGCGCACATTCAGCGCGAGCGTAGCGCCTATTACGATATTCTTGAGGCCAGCCAACGCGGCGACCTGAACATCACCCCGTGGCTTGAATGGTATCTCGCATGTCTCAAACGTGCGATCAATTCATCCCATGAGATTCTCGACGCCGTTTTGACGAAGGCGAATTTCTGGAAACGCCACGAGGGGGAGACGTTCAACGAGCGCCAGCGCAAACTCACCAACCGGCTTCTGGACGGTTTCGACGGCAAGCTGACTTCCTCAAAATGGGCTATGATCGCCAAATGCTCCCCGGACACGGCGCTGCGCGACATCACCGACCTGATGGAGCGGAACATTCTGGCCAAGGATGACGCTGGCGGCCGCAGCACCGGCTACCACCTGAAATAAAACGGCAGCCTCCCCAAGCGGAGTCGTTCCGCGTGGTGGAGAGCGCGCCGCGCTGCGACCTTGATCGGGTGGTATAACGGGGCGCTCGGCGGCTGGCAGTCGCACAAGGAATTTGAGCGAAGCGCGCATCGATCGGACACTGGCTCAGGTTCGCGGTTGGGGTAAGCGGCGTCGAAGGTCAAAAAAAGGCGGCCGCAGGAGAGCGGTGAGGAGAGCGACGCGCTTTAAGCGTGCCTGAATCACCGTAGCACCGTTGCTGCCGCCGGTTTCCTGGCCCCCGTCGCTCAGGTGCGCCGGTGCGGCGCGTAGCGTGGCGTGGGTGCAGCTCGGCTTTCATCCCGAAAGCGTTGGCGACCCGTTGACTGGATTTAAATTTGTCAGCCAACGGCCTTCCCAGCTTAGTTGCTCATTGTGCCGTCGAAACACCAAGAAGCCTCCTCCTTTATCCGACGAAAATTCTTCGAGGGGATAAAGTCGTTTCAGGATTTTGAGGCGCGCACCGAACAACTCGCCAACACCAAGGAGGTTGGCGATGCGTTCGAGATTTTGGTCGAGGCGTATCTGCACCTTAATCCCGTTTTAAAGGCCAAAGACGTTTGGCTGGTGGGCGACGTGCCCTCGCGCATTAGAACGCGTTTAAACCTACCTGCTGACACCAAGGGCATCGACGGTGTCTTCGAGGACACTGATGGCAATCTAGTTCCTTACCAAGCGAAGTATCGAACCGACAAAAATGTTTTATCTTACACGGAAGTGAGCTCGTTCTTGGGAGTGACGGAAGAGTCGCTCAAGGACCGCGTGATTTTCACCAACGCTCGCGAACTTGCTGGCGACATCACGAAGCGCAAAGGTCTGCGCAGTGTTCGCGCAGCACAGTTTCACAGTTTAGAGGAAGCAGACTTCAGCCGCGTCCACGCTTGGCTTAGCGATAAGAAGCCCGAGTTCAAACGCTGGTCGCCTTTGCCGCATCAAAAAGAGGCCGTCGAAAACATTGCGGCTGAGCTAAAGCAAGCGGACCGAACGACGGCAGTAATGGCGTGCGGCACTGGAAAAACGCTCGTTGCTTTGTGGGCGGCGGAGGCGCTGAAACCGAAAACGGTTCTGGTGCTCGTACCATCACTCGCGCTCCTGTCGCAAACGCTGCCCGATTGGTGCAAGCAATCGAAGTGGGGCGATCGTTTTCGTTATCTGTGCGTGTGCTCGGATGCGAGCGTCGATCAATCGGCCAAAAACGACGACTACGCGCTTAATCAATCGGACTTAGAATTCTCTGTTACCACCGAGGCAAAACAGGTTGCAGCGTTTTTGGCTGAGAATCGTTCGGGCGTTAACGTCATTTTCTCCACGTACCAATCGGCAGAGGTGGTGGCGGCGGGCTTAAAAGGCGCGCCCGTTGATTTTGCCGTCTTCGATGAGGCGCACAAAACGACGGGTCCGAAAGAAGGTCTCTTCGCTTTTGGTCTGAGTGATAAAAACATTTTGATTAAGAAGCGGCTGTTTTTGACCGCGACTCCGCGTCACTACGATCTGCGCAAGCGCGATAAAGACGGCGACTTCATCACCGTCTCGATGAGTGATGAGAAGGTTTATGGGAAGCTGTCCTACCGGCTCTCGTTTTCGGCGGCGGTGGCAGCGGAGATCATCGTGCCGTACAAAGTCATTATCTCTGTTTCGCTGAACAAAGATCTCGATGACGAGGTGTTGCGGACTGGCAGCACGCTGGTTCGCAGAAATCAAATTCAAGCGAAGTGGGTGGCGAATCAGATCGCACTCAAGCGGGCTATCAAGAAGACCGCTGCATCCAAGATCATCACTTTCCACTCGCGCGTTAAGTTAGCCGAGGAATTTGCGAGCAATGACGCGCAGGGATTTTCCGAGCACGTTAAGGGTTTTGATGTTTTCCATGTGAACGGCGGTCAAAGCGCCGCCAGTCGCAAAGTGACGCTCGAAGATTTTAAATCGGCGCAGAGAGGTTTGATTACCAACGCGCGCTGCTTAACTGAGGGTGTTGATGTGCCCTCGGTGGACATGGTGGCGTTTGTTGATCCGAGAAAATCAAAGATCGATATCGCGCAAGCGGCTGGACGAGCCATGCGCCAATCAAAGGCCACGAACAAAAAACTGGGTTACATCGTGGTTCCGCTTTTCATCGAGCAGAAGAAAAATGAAACAGAGGCTGAAGCTCTAGCGCGTTCGGGCTTCGACGAGGTCGCAGCGGTGCTTGGTGCGATGCTGGAGAATGACGACGACCTCGTGGACTTGGTCCGCGAAATGAAAGAGGCCAAAGGGCGCGGCGATAAATTTAATCCCAAGAGTCTTCATGAGAAGATCGAAGTCATCGGCCCTGCGATCGACTTGGATGAGTTAAGACGGAGCATCGACGTCGAGATCGTTGATCGGCTCGGGATGGGCTGGGATGAGTGGTATGGGTTGTTGCAGAGGTTTCGTAAGCGCGAGGGGCATTGTCTGGTTGCGCAGAAACACCAAGAAAACGAATCGAAACTGGGTAGTTGGGTGAATACCCAGAGAGCTGCAAAAAATCGACTTTCGCCTGAGCGAATTAAACGTCTAAACGACATCAGTTTTATCTGGGATGCGATCGATGATCAATGGGAGCGAGGGTATGCCGCGTTGCATGATTTTTATAAGCAGAACGGAAATTGCTGCGTTAAAGAGTCACTTAAAATAAAGGGCTATAATCTAGGTATTTGGGTGGGTAAGCAGCGGGCTAAGAAAAACCAGCTCTCATCCGATCGGATTAAGCGGCTAAATGTCTTGGGGTTCAGTTGGAATCCGATTGATGAGCAATGGGAGCAAGGCTTCTCCTCATTGCTACAATTCCACAAACGTGAAGGACATTGTCTCGTGAGCCAGCGAGAGCACGAAAGCGGGTATAAACTAGGAGTTTGGGTGGCCAAACAGCGGTCGAAAAAAAATCGACTATCCTCAGATAAGATTAACCGACTTAATAAACTCAACTTCAGTTGGGATCCGACCGTTGAAATGTGGGAGCAAAAATTCTCTGAACTACAGAAGTTTTATAGACAAAAAGGCCACTGTCTCGTTCATGTAAAATATCGCCAGAACGGCCTTAGGCTAGGACAGTGGGTGACATGGCTACGATCCAGTAGAGATGTTCTAACCAAAGAACAGATTAAGCGACTCAATGAATTAGCTTTTAGCTGGAATCCTAGGGACGAACTATGGGACCCATCGTTTGCTGCGCTATTGAAATTCTATAAGAGAGAAGGTAGCTGCCGTGTTCCCTTAAAGCATAAAGAAGACGGGCTGAAAATTGGTATCTGGGTATGCTCCCAGAGGAGTAAGAAAGATAGGCTTACGACCGATCAAATTAAGCGACTCGATGATCTAGGATTTAGCTGGGATCCACACAAAGACTTATGGGAGGCTAATTTTGCCGCATTGATGAAATATTACACGCGAGTAGGAGATTGTCGTGCCCCAAGATCACACACAGAAGACGGCCTGAATCTGGGAGCTTGGCTCAAAAAACAGCGCCAAAAAAAATCCAAACTCACTAGAGACCAAATCAAACGCTTCAACGCTCTCGGCTTCGTCTGGAAGACGTAAAACATCATGAGCACCACATCTCTCCTCGCTGGCGTCGCGGGCGAATACTTCGTTGCGGCAGAGCTATCGCGCCGTGGGTTTATCGCCTCCATCACGCTCCGAAACACTCGCGGCATCGACATCGTGGTTACAAACAAGGACGCGACAAAAACGGTCACTATTCAGTGCAAAACCTCGCGCAAGAAAAAGCGGCAATGGATCCTTGGCGAAAAGAGCGAGGCGTTCTTTGCCGAGAATCATTTTTACGTGATGGTCGATTTGGGTGATGAATCTGAGCGACCGTCTTATCACGTTGTGCCGAGTAAAATCGTGGCGGCGACGATCAAGAAAAGTCACAGCGACTGGTTGAAAGCGCCGAGTGCGTCTGGAAAACCGCGCAAGGATTCTCAGATCAGAAATTTCTCCGACAAGACCAACACCTACCTTGAGCGTTGGGAGCTGCTGGGGCTGGTCGAAACACCACTCGCTCACGCTCGTAGCTACTGGAATCAAAAACTCGAATGAGGTTGGGGTTGCTCTGGGGTATTTGGACGATGGCTTAAACTCCACTCGCTCACGCTCGTAGCTACTGGAATCAAAAACTTGAATGAGGTTGGGTTGCTCTGGGGTATTTGGACGATGGTTGAAAACACCACTCGCTCACGCTCGTAGCTACTGGAATCAAACACTCGAATGAGGTTGGGTTGCTCTGGGGTATTTGGACGATGGCCTAAACACCACTCGCTCACGCTCGTAGCTACTGGAATCAAAAACTCACATGAGGTGGGGGGGCGTCGGTGTTTCCGGAAGCGCCCCGGCGTAGGTACAGACGGCGGCGGCGGTTTCACAGGCGACGCGGGCGATGGTGAGCAACGGGTCACCGCGCAGCCGACCGACGACGAGCGCGGCGGTGAAGGAGTCGCCCGCGCCCAC
>CANIJN010000111.1 GCA_947467625.1 Opitutia bacterium
GTGGAGGTGGAGTTTCACCCCGTTGACGTGCGGGTCACGGTAGAGGTGATCGATGCGGCTCGTATTGAACGTCGAGGCGCGGCGGATCACGCCGTGGACCTCGTAACCTTTGGCGAGCAAGAGCTCGGCGAGATAAGATCCGTCCTGACCCGTGATACCAGTGATAAGGGCTTTTTTCATGAAAGGGGACGCGGAGCTTACTTGTGGCGCTGCACAGCGGGCAAGCCTCGGCGCTGAAATATTCGGCGAGGGAAGATTCCGGCCGCGACTTGCACAAAATCGACCGCGCCGCGCTCCCACCGCTTCGCCGCGTTGGCAGGCAATCCTTCCGCGTCCTCCCAATCGCCCCGCTCGGGCCCGCGATTTTACATCTCAACACGCCTTTTGGCCCAACGCTCGTCCCGTCGCGATCTCCGCGGGGCGCGCCGGCGGGAGGACGGACAAAGCGAAGTTCGGCGCGCTCCGGCGCATGACAAAATCATCACTGTTGGTTGCTGGCTCGCCCCCCCACTCCTGCGGTCAGGAGGGATTTGGCCGTAAGGTCGCGAGGGATACGCAGAGCGAAACGGTTGCCCCACCCGGGCCACGAACGTCTTCGTGGCCCGAACGATAGCTAGGGCGTCGAGCCGGTCAGGACGCGGTTGCGGGCGTGACGCCCGCGCTCGCGGGTTAACCCACCAGCGATTTCAACAGCCGCTCCAGCTCCCCACGCTTCGCCTTTTGATCGGCGAGTTGCTTGCGCGCACCGTCGAGGACGGCGGGCGGGGCCTTGCTGACGAAGGCCTCGTTGGACAGGCGCGCCTCGGTGCCGGCAATGTGCTTCGATAGTTGGTCGAGTTCTTTGGATAGGCGCACTTTCTCGGCCCCTGCATCGACCGTGCTCGCAAGATCCAAATAGAGCGTGCCGAGCGCCGTCACCGCGGCGGGCGCGCCATCGACGTGATCGCGGCGCGCTAGGCTCGCCGCGCCGCACATCCGCGTGAGCTTGGCGAGGTTACCCTCGACAGTTTGCCACTCGCGGTCGGCTGCGATGAGGAAGAATTTCACGTCACGCCGGCTCGCGAGGTTGTGGTCGGCTTTGAGCGCGCGCGCTTTCGAGACGAGTTCCTTGAGCGCCTCGATCGTGGCGGCAGCCGCCGCGTTCAGCACGACGCCGTGCAACCCTGCAGCCTCGGAGATCTGCGCGGCGTGATTGATCTGAACGTCCGCGATAAAGCTGCCTTCGGGGCCGTAACCGAGTTGGTGCCACAGTTCCTCGGTGATAAAGGGGATGAAGGGGTGCAACAGCAGCAAGGTCTGGCGCAGGACCATATCTTGGATCGCGAGACAGGTAGCCTTGGTGTCCGCCTCTTGGAGTTTCGACTTCGAGACCTCCACATACCAGTCACAAAAATCGTTCCAGAAAAAGCCGTAGAGGGCCTGCACCGCTGCACTGAATTCGAATTCGGCGAAACACCGTTCCACCTCGCGCGTCGTCGCAAGCAGGCGCTGAAGAATGGCGTGGTCGTCCGCGTCAAATTTCTCCGGCGAGAGGCGCGCCAAAATCGTCGAGAGCGACGAGTTGTCCCCCGCCTCGCCGCTCATCTGGCGGAACCGACACGCATTCCACAGCTTGTTACAAAAATTCTTACCGCTCTCGATGCGGTCTTCTTGGAAGCGGATGTCCTGCCCTTGCGGCGCGATCGACACGATGCCGAACCGGAGGCCATCGGCACCGTAGGCAGTGATGAGATCGAGCGGGTCGGGCGAGTTGCCGAGGGACTTCGACATCTTGCGGCCCTGCTGGTCGCGAATGATGCCGGTGAAGTAAACATGCTTGAACGGAATGCGCCGCTCCAGCGATTCACCCGGCCGCATGAACTCCAGTCCGGCCATGATCATGCGCGCGACCCAGAAAAAGATAATGTCCGGCCCCGTCACGAGCGTGGTCGTCGGGTAAAAATAATCGAGGCCCTGCGCCTTCATCTTGTCCTGATCGGGCCAGCCCATCGTCGCGAAGGGCCAGAGCCATGACGACGCCCACGTGTCGAGCACATCGTCCTCCTGCGTCCAGTTTTCCGGATCGGCCGGACCGGTGAGCGAGACGTGGACTTTCGTCGCATCGCGGAGATCAGCCTCCGTGAGCTTCTCTTTGTCGAGGCCCTTCCGATACCAAACCGGAATCCGGTGACCCCACCAGAGCTGGCGGCTGATGCACCAATCTTGGATGTTCTCCAGCCAGTGCAGGTAAACTTTGCTCCAACGCTCCGGGTGAAACTGGATGTGGCCATCGCGCACCGCCGCCTTGGCCTCGGCGACTCGCGGGTAACGCAGCCACCACTGCCACGTGAGTCGCGGCTCGATCGGCACATCGGCGCGCTCGGAATAGCCGACGTTGTTCGCGTAGGGTTCTTCGGCGACGAGGGCACCGCTGGCGCTGAGCAACTCGACCGCTTTCTTGCGACCGGCGAAACGATCGAGTCCGGCGAGCTCGGGGCCGGCAAACGCGTTGAGTTTTCCATCCGCCTCAAGCACGTCGATAATCGGAAGTTGGTGGCGCTGGCCGATCTCAAAATCGACCTTGTCGTGCGCCGGAGTAATCTTCAGCGCGCCGGTGCCAAACGCTTGGTCGACCGCCGCGTCGCCAATGATCGGGATTTCCGCCGCCGGCCCGAGGGCGCGACGCACGGTTTTTCCAATCCACCCAGCGTAGCGCGGGTCCTCGGGATGCACCGCGATGGCGACGTCTCCCGGAATCGTCTCGGGCCGCGTGGTCTTGACCTCGACGAACACCCCCGGCGCATCTGTCCGCTCGTAGCGCACGCGGTAGATTGAGCCGTTCACCGGCTTCATGTTCACCTCTTCGTCCGAGAGTGCAGTCTGCGAGACGGGACACCAGTTCACCATCCGCTTGCCGCGGTAAATATTTCCTTTGCCGAAGAGATCAACAAACGCCGTGAGCACCGCCTGCGAGTAGTGCGGGTCCATCGTAAACTGCGTGCGCTCCCAATCGCACGAGGTGCCGAGCGCGCGAAGTTGTTCGAGAATCTTTCCGCCTTTTTCGTCGCGCCAAGACCAGACTCTTTCGAGAAATTTTTCGCGACCGAGGTCGCGGCGCGTTTTTTTCTCGGTCTGCCGGAGCTGACGCTCGACGACGTTCTGCGTCGCGATGCCAGCGTGGTCAGTACCAGGTAGCCAGAGGGCCGACTTACCCTCCAAGCGCGCGCGGCGGATCAAAACATCCTGGATCGTGTTGTTGAGCACGTGTCCCATGGTGAGCACGCCCGTGACGTTCGGGGGCGGGATCACGATCGAGTAGGGCTCCTTGCCCGGCGTCACCCTGCCGGCAAAAGCATTCGCGGCCTGCCAAGCGGCATACCATTTTTTCTCAACGTCGCGGGATTCGTAGCTCTTGGTGATCTCGGCCATAGGTCGGTTCGGGTTAGGAACCGACGAGAAAACCGTGGGCCAGGGAGCGATGCAAGCGTGGCGTGCGGCACCGTGATTGGGAGATTGCCTAATGGTTGCCGGTTACTGCTTATTCCCCGCTTTCCTCATGCCTGCCCTCCCGCCGCCACCCGCCACCGATCGGCTCCGCTTCAGCGGCGAAGTGCCCGTCCCGACGCGCCTGGCCGCCTGCAAGGAATTCCTGAAGGTCGAAACCGCAGCCCTGCGCGCCCGCCACGAAGCGGGAGCCACCGGCCTCGCCACGACCCACCATCGCGCCGCACTGATCGACGCCCTGCTCACTCACCTTTTTGACTACGCCATTGAAGCCTACGCGCGCAACGTCGGCCCCTTGCCTGCCCCCGTGGCCCTCGTGGCACTCGGTGGTTACGGGCGCGGCGAGCTCAGCCCACTCAGCGATATCGACCTCATGTTTCTCTTCCCGACGAAGACGAAGCAGGCCGCCGCCAAGCCCCTCCAGGCACATATCACCAATGAAATCCTCTACATTCTCTGGGATTGCGGGCTGAAAGTCGGCCACTCCACCCGCACGATCGACGAGGCCTTCGACGAAGCCCGCCGGGAAATCCAATCGAAGACCGCCCTCCTCGAAGCGCGGCTCATCGCCGGTTCACCCAAACTCTACGATACATTTTCGCAGGCCTACCGTAGCTACTACGTCAGCGAAGACCCCAAGGGCTACATCGCCGCGCGACTGGACGACCAGACGAGCCGCCGCGCGAAATTCGCCAACACCGTTTTCAATCAGGAACCCGACATCAAGAATGGCGTCGGCGGCCTCCGCGACTACCAGAACGCCGTGTGGATGGCCCACGTGAAGCTGGGCATCACGTCCCTCGACGAGCTCGCCACGCAAAACTACCTGCGAGCCGAGGACCTCGCGGCATTCCGCCGGGGCTACGACTTCCTCCTGCGTGTCCGCAATGACCTCCATTTCATGAGCACCCGCGCGACGGATGTCATGAACCTCGATCTCCAGCCGCGCATCGCGCAAAACCTCGGTTACACCGAGGTCGAAATGCTAGCCCGGGTGGAGCACTTTATGCAGGATTATTACCGCGCGGCGCAGGCGGTATTCCGGGTGTCGAAGCTCGTCGAGGATCGGCTCGCGCTGAGCATCGGCCGCGGCGGTGCCAACGGCGAGGGCGGCGGGTCCTTTCGCGAACGGCTCCGCGCGACGCGTTTCACCCGCTCCAAACGCCTCGATGGGTTCGTCCTCCGCGGCCGGGAACTCGCCGCGGAGAATCCCGATATCTTCAGCACGGATCCCGTGCGCCTCCTCCGGGTGTTTCGCCACAGCCAGCAGCTCGACGCCACGCTCGATTTTCATCTCGCGCAGCTCGTCCGCGCCGAGCTCCCCCGCCTGACACCCGAGGTCGCGCGTTCGGCCGACGCCGGCATCTGTTTCCGCGCCATCCTCTCCGAAGTGGGTGCTGTCCATCCCGCCCTCGCCCAGATGCACGAGCTGGGGGTGCTGGGTCGTTTCATCCCGGAATTCGACGGCCTTACCTGCTTGGTCCAGCACGAGTATTACCATCGCTACACCGCCGATGTGCATACGCTCAGCGCGATCCGCGAACTCGACCGCGTGTTCACCGAGGCCGAACCCATCACCCTCAAGTATCGCGCCGCCCTCCACGAAAGCACCGATCCGGCGCTGCTGTATCTCACACTCTTGCTCCACGACATCGGCAAGGCCGAAGCCATCCAGGGCCATTCCGAAAGCGGCGTCCGCCTCGCCGGTCCCTTGCTGGAACGTTTCGGCGTTTCGACCGAGGGCCGCGAGCTCGTCTTGTTCACGATCAAAAATCATCTCGCGATGGCACGCTTCTGGCAGAAGCGAGATGTCGATGACCCCCAGACCTCCGCTTCCTTTGCCGAACTCGTCGGCGACACCGAGCGCTTGCGGCACCTTTATGTCCATACGTTCTGCGACGCCCGCGGCACCGCCATGGACCTGTGGAATAGTTACAAGGACACGTTGCACACGACCCTCTACCGCTCCACTCTTGAACGACTTAAACTTGGCGCGGCACTCGACGCCAGCCACCTGGAAAAGAAAAAAATGACCCATCAGGCTCTCATCGCGAAAACCATCCCCGGAATCAGTGCGGACGAGATCAACGCGCACTTCGGCCTCCTCCCCGATCGCTATTTCGTCCACACGGACTCCACCGAGATCGCGCTGCATATTCAGATGGTCAACCGGCTGCTTCAGTCGATCACGACCGCCGATTCCGTCGGCTCGTTGAAACCTGTCATCGAATGGAAAGACGACCTCAACCGCTCGCTCACCGTCGTCAATGTCGTGACGTGGGATCGCGCCGGCCTCTTCTACAAACTCGCCGGCGCCTTCAGCGTCGCGGGCCTGAGTATTCTCGGCTCAAAGGTCATTTCCCGCACCGACCATATCGCTATCGACACCTTCTACGTCGTCGAACCCGGCCGAGGCGTCGTGCAAAGTGCCGCCGCCCAGGAGAAATTCGCCCGCACCATCGAGGAAGCGCTCGTCGCCAACCGCGACTTGCTCCCCGACATTGCCGCGCAGGCCAAAAAAATCGCTTCGACGCGCTACCTCGCCTCGTCGACCGGAGAAACCTTGCACAGCTCGTTTCCTCCCACCGTGGATGTTTACCACGAGCTCTCGATGCAGCGCACCATCGTGGAAATCCAGGCACGCGATCAGATCGGTCTCCTCTATCGGCTCGCCAAGATCATCTGCGACCACGCCTTCGACATCACGTTCGCCCGCATCGGTACCGAACGCGGCGTCGCAATCGACACGTTTTATATCGAGAGCGCCAATCACCAACCCGTCGACAGCCCCGAGCGCCTCGTCGCCCTCCGCGATGCCATGACCGAGGTGATCTCCCCTGCTCCGGTGCTCGCTCCGGCGAGCGGAACATAAACGCGTCGCTGCTCGCGACCTCAACTGTACCTTGCGCACCTCGCGTGCGCTGGCCGACTCGCTCGATGGACGTGCTGCCCGACGCCAATCTTCTACCAGCTCTTTACCGCGTGGCTGCTCTCGCCTCCCGCGTCGACGATCCCCAAGTCGCCCTCCGGGAGATGCTCGATCTCTTCGTCGCGACGTTTCGCGCCAACGCCGGCTCGATCGCGCTACTCAGCCCAGATACGGCCCGCCTTGAAACCGAGGTGCAAACCGGCTTGCCCACGGGCGTCGGTTATTCCGCCATCAAGCTCGGCCACGGCATCACCGGCTGGTGCGTGCTTAACCATCGCTCGCTCCTCGCGCCCGACGTCTCCGTAGAGCCGCGCTACATCGCCGTCCGGCCCGCATGTCGTTGCGAAATGGCAGCACCCATCATAGACGGCGACCACGTAATCGGCGTCATCGACCTCGAGAGCGACACGCTCTCCGGTTTCACGTCCGCCGACCTTAAGCAGCTCGAAACCCTCGCCGCCGAGGCCGCCCGCGTGATGCAGCGTCTCTGGACTCTCGGGCACCTCCGCAACAAAGCCCGCCAGCTCGAATCCCTCGTCACCGTCGGCCAATCCCTCGTCACAAAATTTGAACAACAGGATCTGCTCGACTCCCTGACTCGCGAAGCGCGCCACATGATGCAGGCCCGCGCCGCCGCCCTCTATTTACACGAGGCCACCACGGACTCGGTGCAGTGTGCGTCTTTGACGAGTAGCACCATCACGCCGCTCCCGAGTGGCCACCACCCCCTCAATGCCTGCCTGGTCGGCGCCTCGATCCGCACCCAACGGCAGGTTTCGTTTGTCGACGTTCAATCACGCGAATTCATCGACCTCACGGACGTTCCCCGCGATCCCTCGCTGCGCTCCGTGCTCGTGAGCCCCCTGCTGTTCGAGGGCGAAGTGCTCGCCGTCCTCGCGGTGTTCACGGACCGACCGCATCGCTTCGACAACGATGAGAAGCGCCTCTGCGCCGCCCTCGCCGGCCTCGGCGCCGTCGCCCTGCAAAACGCGCGGCTCTACGCCCGTATCTTCAAACGCGAAGATGTGCTCCGAAAAAACGAACGCCTCACCACCCTCGGCCTCCTCGCCGCCGAGATCGCGCACGAGATCCGCAATCCCCTCACCGTCCTCAAGCTCCTCCACGGCGGCCTCGATCTCGACTTCCCTGCGGGCGACCCGCGGCGCACCGACATGCGCGTCATCGGCGAAAAACTCGATCAGCTCGAGTCCATCGTCACCCGCGTGCTCGGTTTCGCCAAGGCCCCGACCAGCCTGCACTCCCGCTGGTCGCTCGCCGACATCGTCGATGACACCCTCGTGCTCGTGCGGCTCAAGCTCGCGCAAAGCAAGGTGTCGCTCCGTTTCGAACCACCGGCATGCGCGCTCTTCATCGAAGCGCACAAGGGCCAAATCCAGCAGGTCCTCCTCAACCTGCTGATCAACGCCACCCAGGCCATGCCCGACGGCGGCACGATCACCCTCACCGCGAGGGCTGACCGCCAGAACGACGCCCACTTCGCGATCCTCGACCTCACCGACACCGGCACCGGGGTTCCGGAATCCATCCGCGCACACATCTTCGATTCGTTTCTCTCAGGCCGACCCGACGGCACGGGCCTCGGCCTCGCGATTGCGAAACGGATCCTCCTGTCGCACCACGGCGACATCCTGCTCCTCGCGACGAGCCCCGCAGGCACGACGATGCGCCTCCTCCTCCCCTTGGCGAAATAGGGTCAGCCCTCCGACCTGTCCACCGCACCCGCCTCCCTCGATGCTCGATCCCTCCTCAAGTCCCACCAGCACGCCTGCGACTGATCCCGCCAAGCGCGTTCGCCTGCGCAAACAAATGCTCATCCTCGCGACCGTACTCGCCTTCGCTGGCTTCGTGGTGCTCGCCTTCCTCACACGTATCCCGCTCCCGCTCCGTCTCGCCGTCGGCCTCACCGACCTCATCGCCAGCGCTGTCCTCTTCCTCGTCGTCCGCCAAAAATTCGCGTAACGCGGCCCTCGTTTCTCCGACGTCCCCGCGTCGGCTCGCCCCACTCACTCCCGCGGCCTGGGGCCACACCCCACGAGCCTAACGCTGAAATACGTCGACCGCGTTGATCTTTAGTCCGGGCACGAGCGGCGTCTCGAAACTCTCCTCGCTGTCCACGATCCGCACCGGCTTCGCGACATCGATCGTAAAATCATAGCGGTGGATCAGCTCCATCGCCGGATCAACCAGCCACAACTCCTTCACGCCGCACTGCGCATAAATCGGCCGCTTGCGCTTCTTATCCAACCAGCCATCCGACGGCGACACGATCTCGATCACCAAATCAGGCGCACCATGCACACCATCGGGCTCGAGCAACGGTAAGCTGGCGTTGGTTAGAAAAAAAACATCCGGCTGCACCACGCTGGTCTCCGACAAATAGACGTCGAGCGGAGCGATGCAGACTTTCCCTAGGCGCTGTTTCACGACATGGTGCCGGAGCAAAAAATAAACATTCCCCAAGACATCCTGATGAAAACTGCTCGGTGATGGTGCCATGATAAGTTCTCCCTCGATCAATTGGTGATACGGCGGCCCCACGGGCATCGCCCGATAGTCGGCCACCGTGACGAGCTCGGTTGCGACAGATTGCATCCTCCGAGCGTGCGCGCCCCGGACTTCATGTCAAAACCTCGGTCGACGCCCTATCCCCAGGACAGTGTCAGTCGTTCCGCCAATCTTTCCGCTTTCTCTTTATTTTTATCATTCCGCAGGACTCCGGCGCGGAGAGGCTGGTCCACCGGAGCGAAAGATTACTGGTTGCGCGACCGACTTTGATGCTGCCCGGCCGATCCCGCAGACGTCGCACTCATCATCTCCTCACTGATCAGCGTTCTCACTCGCCCACCAGCCACGTCACGCGCCCGCCGCCGCCCGGTGCCTGCGCCAGCGCCTCACTCAAAAAACTCAGCATGGGCTCGGCTTCGCGCTCAAATTGCCACGGCGGGTTGACCACCACGAGTCCGCATCCCTTCAGTTTCATCGTGCTGCCGTCACCCGCGATCATGAGCTCCGCCGCGAGCGTCGGCGGCGGACGCAGTGCCCGCAGGTCCGCAAAAAAATTCTCCACCCGCGCCCGCTCCGTCAGCGGATACCACACCGCCAACACCGCGCTGGGAAACCGGCGCAATCCTTCGCTCAGCGCTCGCGCGACCTGCGCAAACTCGTTCTGCGCCTCAAACGGCGGATCGATCAATACCAGCGCGCGTCGCTCAGGCGGCGGCAGCAGCGCCCGGACCGCCACGTAGCCGTCCATTTCCTGCACCTTCGTGCCTGGTGAAAACTGAAACGCTTCCCGTAACGCTGCGCACTCGTCCGGCTGCCGCTCGCACAGCGAGAGGCGATCTTGCGGCCGGGCCAGCTCCCGCACGAACCACGGCGAGCCCGGATAAAATTTCAGCGCCCCGTGGTCGTTCGTGTCCGCCCCCGCGCGCCGGCTCGCGTCAAATCTCCGGGCCACCGCCAGATAGTCCGCCACGGACTCCGGTAGATCCGTGCGGCCCACCAGGCGCCCGACGCCATCCGGCCATTCCGGTTGCCGCGCGAGCGAGTCGCCGGTGGCCGCCGTCGTAAGATCATAACCGCCCCGCCCCGCGTGCGTATCGAGGTAGAGAAAACCTTTTTCCTTTTTCTGCATGGCCCGCACGAGCCGGATCAGCAGCGCGTGCTTCATCACGTCCGCAAAATTTCCGGCGTGAAAATGGTGTCGGTAGTTCATCCGCTTGCTTGGCTGCGGCGAGCTGCCACCACCACGCGAAGATCAGCCCCTCAGGCCACGGGGACCTTAATCACACACTTGCGCACCACGCCGCCGGGCTCGCGCACCGCCAACTGCGGCATGTGCACATCCGTCGGGAAAAAAACCGCGGCCTGCCCGGGAAACACCCGCAGCCACGAGGCATCCGGATTATCCTCGTACGTGATCAAATCCCGCTCGGGGTTGTACGCTTGCCGCGTGGTCATCGTCGCCAGCTCCGCTACTTCCATCAGCTCCACTCCTTCGAAGATGATCTGCACGTCGATAAACTTCCGGTGCGACTCGAAAAAACCGTCCGCCCGCGCCTTTGTCCGATAGCATTCCTCACTCACAAACACCCCGCCCGCGAGTTCCGTCCGCTGCCGCTGCCCGACCGCGATCGCCCGCACCCGGTCCGCCGTGGGCGAACCCGCACGCAGCAATTCGTCCGCATACGCCCATGCGACGTCGAAACCCGGCAGTAGAGCGATCCGCGCCCGCACGTTGTTCATCGATCCATAGAGAGCCATATCCGCGACTCCATTCGGCGCGCTCCGCACTGGCAAGCCGCGAAACCCCCGGATTGCGAAACTCCGAATTGCCCGCGCGCCCCCGTCTTTGGTCCGCGCACTCCCATCACTCCGCTCAGGGTCGTCGCACCCTCCGATTTTCAAGACTTCTCCGCGGTGATGAAAGGCGTGAGCCGCCCTCCCGCCCTGAATCTCGCGGACGGCCACGCATCACACACTGCCCTCCTCTGCCCGAGCCGCCCGGGCGCGCTCCGGCTCCCCACCAGCAGGATCACCCCGCGCCGGCGCTATGGTTTTTGCGTCGGCACCGTCTGCGGTCGCACAAATGTCTCCGCCGTCACCACCGGGTTCGCCTCCACATTTTCGATCACGGTATGCTGCACGATCTTTCCGCCTGACAGTACCGCGACCTGGTGCGGCACCAACACCCCGTCGACCGGCCGATAGTCTTCGTAGCGCGTCACGATCTCCACCCTGCGCCCGCTCACACTGTTCCGGTGCTCAATGCGGGCCACGATAAAATACGTCTCCGCATCCACGAGCAGGGAAAAGGTGTCCGTCAGTTTTCGCGTCACCAAGATCCGCACCACCTTCCGGCCCGCCACCTCCAGCTCCCCCGCGTAATCGCAGACAAAACCGCGCGCCGCCCCCGCGACCAGCGGATCGTCGAACTCCGAGTCGCTGGCAAAGACGCGCCCTTCCGTCACTCCCATCGGCTCGTAGCGCGGTGGCCACACACCCGTGTCAAACTTCCACGGGACGTCGACCCCGTCGCTCGCCTGCACCAGCGAACGCCCTTCCGCTCCCGTCTCGAGCCGCAGTCGGTTCGGTCGCGCGGCGATCATCGTAAACCGCACTTTTTTTCCGCCCGTCACCACATAGCCGGATGCACGCAGCCCGACCAACGCGTCAATCCGCTCTTTGCCGCCAATCACCTCCACGTGGATCCGCGCCAAGTCCGCTGCCTGATCAGCCCACGCCAGACCGACGACCAACAGCCAGCCGAAAAAATATTTCCACATCTGCATGCCGGACACTCACACAGCGAGCAGCCCCACGACAAGCCCAGCGCTCACCCCGACTAACGTGACCTCCCGCTTTGCCATGATTACCCACCGCCCTCCTAGCATAGACCGCGAGCCCCCTCTCCGGCCCACTCACGGCGTCATCGTCTTCAGCACCCGATCATCTTGTCCGTCCGTCGGTGGCCCTACCCTCGACGTCCTCCCCACGCTCCTCGCCGTGCGGCGAAGCGCAGCCCGCAGCAGCCCATCTTTCGCCAGGGCGGCCGTGGCCGGTTTCGCACTTTAATTTATCGTTGCGCAGAGTCCCTCCTTGCAGGCCGACGCCGCAATCCGTCTGACTCCCCGCATGAGTATCACGTTTGGTTGGTGGCACCGCGATCCCGTCGAGGGAAAATATCAGATCAATGCCGATGTCCATGGCGGCAACATCGAGTGGACCCGCCACCAGGGCCATCACACGTCGTGGCTACCCCACACACCCAGCAATGAGGACCGGGAACGCCTCGTCTACGAAGCCGAGAAACGCGTCCCCCGCCGCCTCATCACGCAAAAACAATTCGAAGAAATCAAACGGCTCAGCGAAAATGCCGGTCCCGGAAAAATCTCCGGCAAACGCATCACCGGACTCGGACCGTCCTTCACTTAATTCCTAGCTGCGTTTAAGATGATCCCTCGGCCGATCTTTTGTCGGAGGCCTGCTGACCTGTTACGCTCATCGTGACAGGCGAATGAGGCTCAGATCGACGCCGTCGCCAAGGCGGGATCAAAACGACCACCGCACTCGCAGCCCGTGTAGCCAGTCCGTCGCGCGGCTGCCGAGCCCGCGGCTGAAGCCGTAGTCGAACTGCAATCGCTGCGACACATCCCAGGTCGCACCCGCGCCCAGGCCGCCCGCAAAACTGGACAACGTCGACGACGAGACGCCCAGCGTCGCTTCGGTATACACCCCCAGCGGGCCGACGATGTGCTGCCGCAAAAATCCACTCATCAACCACCGTGAGTCGTAGCCGTTGTTGGCATCATTCCGTACCACGTCCCACGACGCCATCGCACCTGCCGCCGTGCCCACCCCGAGCGACAGCGCCCACGGAAAAATCACCCCGCCCTCCACATGGTCGTTGCCGACTCCTCCCGTGCTCGTCGGCACCTTGACATAGGGAATCACCGCCGCCGCGGCCCCGAGCTGCGCGTTGCGCCAATACGTCCACTTCGTCCGCAGCGTCACATCGCCCAATCCCGACCTCCGCTCACTCGCGCCGCGAAACTCATACGTTTGCCGCAGGAAGAACTGCATTCCAATCTGCGCATCCACATCCTTCGTGATACCCGCGGACAAAATCGTCGTCGCCAGTCCCAACGCACTGAACCTGTTCGGCCCCGAATCATCTCGGTTAAACGCGAGTGAGATCGCGTCCATCCGTACGAAAAATTTTCCGGGCGCGATGGTCTCCGGTGTCTCAGTGACCTGGGCCGCGAGACGGGCAGCGAGGGCGGCTAACAGCAAAACGAGTGAGGCGTTCTTCATCAGATAGGCGGGCAGTGTTCGCCATCGCCGCGCCGCGCAGCCAGCCAAAACTTACGTCGCGCCGCGGCTTTCCCACTTGCCCGCCCGTTCACGCGCCACGCACACTGCACACCCATGTCCCCGTCGTTTGCGCGGCTCGTGTTCACGCTCACCGCCGTATTTTTCGCGGCGTTTTTCCTCTGGCCGATTTTCCAAATCCTCAAAGGCGGCTTCGTCGACGCCGACGGCCACCTGACGTTCGCCTACCTCGCCGCGCTCCTCTCCGACCCCACTTACCTCGGCGGCCTGCGCAATTCCTTTTTCCTCGCCTGCGCCGCCACCGCACTCGCCCTCTTCATCGCCCTCCCTCTCGCCTTCATCAGCGACCGCTTCCGCTTCCCGTTAAAAGGTCTCCTCGGCTCCTTCATACTCATCCCGATGATCCTGCCGCCCTTCGTCGGCGCCATCGGCATCAAACAAATATTCGGACAATACGGCGCACTCAATGCCCTGCTCGGCCAGCTCGGCCTGCTCGCTCCCGGTGCCACGATCGACTGGTTTGCCACGAACCAATTCTGGGGTGTCGCCATCGTCGAGGCCCTCTCGCTCTACCCCATCATTTACCTCAACGCCGTCGCCGCCCTCGCCAATATTGACCCCGCGATGGAGGAGGCGGCGCAAAATCTCGGCTGCACCGGCTTCCGCCGTTTCCGGAAAATCACGCTGCCGCTCATTATGCCCGGCCTCTTCGCGGGCGGCACCATCGTCTTCATCTGGGCCTTCACGGAACTCGGCACGCCCCTCGTCTTCGACTACGCGCAGGTCACCAGCGTCCAAATTTTCTACGGCCTCAAAGATATCGGCGGCAACCCGTTCCCCTACGCCCTCGTCGCCGTGCTGCTCGCCGCCTCCGTCGCGCTCTACGCCATCGGCAAAGGCCTCTTCGGCCGCGCCGGCCACGCCATGATGGCCAAGGCCACCAGCTCAGGCGGACCGCGCGCCCTGCCCCGCCCCGCCGCCTGGGCCTGCACCACTCTTTTCGCCGGCGTGACCTTTGTCGCCGTGCTCCCGCACCTCGGCGTGATCCTCGTCGCCTTCTCGCGCGACTGGTATGGCACGCTGCTCCCCCAAGCCTACACCCTCGACAACTTCGCCCTCGCTCTCGGCCACGACCTCACCGTCCCCGCCATCGCCAACAGCCTGAAGTTCGCGAGTATCGCTACGCTCATCGACCTCGTCCTCGGCATCGCCATCGCCTACGTCATCGTCCGGTCAAAACTCGCCGGCCGCCAAATCCTCGACTTCCTCGCGATGCTCCCGCTCGCCGTCCCTGGCCTCGTCCTCGCGTTCGGTTACCTCGCAATGTCTCAGGAAGGGAAATTCTTCTCGTTCCTCAACCCCGTCCGCGATCCCACGATTCTGCTCATCATCGCCTACTCCGTCCGCCGCCTCCCCTACGTCGTGCGCTCCGCCGTTGCTGGCTTCCAACAGACGAGCGAAACCCTCGAAGAAGCCGCCCAAAACCTCGGCTGCCCGCCCCTCAAATCGCTGGTCAAAATTACCCTCCCGCTCATTGCAGCCAACCTCATCGCCGGCGGCCTCCTCGCCTTCGCCTTCGCGATGCTGGAGGTGAGTGACTCCCTCATCCTCGCCCAAAAACAAATTTATTACCCCATCACGAAAGCGATCATGGAACTCTTCCCCTTGCTCGGCGACGGCAAATTCCTCGCCAGCTCGCTTGGCGTCTGGGCAATGGTATTCCTCGGCATCACTATCGTGGGCATGAGTCTGCTGCTGGGTAAAAAGCTCGGGGCAATTTTTCGAGTATGACGACGTTCGCGCGTTTTCGCCCTTTCGTCGCGCGACGGAGGCGTCCGCTTCAGATCGCCTTGGTCGCTTTCCTTGCTCCGTTTTCGCGGACTGTACGCACGACCGTCAACAACGTCAGCGACCTCATAAAAGAGCCACGGGCTCACGTCCGCGGCGACGCGACCCGATTTCTCGGCGATCCCGAACGCACCCTTCGCCTCGTACGAATACCTAAAAGTTAGGGCAGCGATATTCCGGCAATTCACCGCCATGCCCCTCCTCCTCCTCGTCTCCCTCCTCTGGGCCTGCTCCTTCGGCTTCATCAAGCACCTCTCCGCCGCCGGCATCGACGGTAATCTAATCGGTCCAATCACCTAAATTCACCGCTCACTCGCCGCTAAACATCCCCGCCAACGGCACCGAAAAACCCGCCAGCAGCCGCGATACCGCGGTCTCTCCCGGACCCCAACGACCGACCAACCGGTCTTGCCCGTCCTCCAAATAAAATACCTCCACCGTCGAGGCTTCTGGGTCCAGCATCCAGTATTCTTGGACGCCGTGTTGTTCGTAGAGATCGCGCTTGTCGAAGCGGTCCCGCCGCCGCGATTCCGGCGAAATCACCTCAGCCACTAAATCGGCCGACCCGTTGACCACGTCGCCAATGATCCCGAGCCGCTCGCGCCCGACGAAGAGCACGTCCGGCTGCACCGCGCGCCGTTCCGCCAGCACCATGTCGATCGGCGACGCACACGTCTTGCCCAAACCTCGCGGCCGCACCCACGCCTACAACGCGTCATGAAAACGATCCACAATTTGCTGATGATAAAACGAGGGCGACGGCGACATAATAGATTCTCCGTCCCATAATTCGGTGGGACGATTGGATTCCGGCAGTCCCGCGCGCCACTCGGCAAAAGTCCAGCGCTGGCTGGCCATCTCGCCCGTAGTCTCCGTTGGCGAAGTCGTAATCATGCCCGCACCGAATGCCCGAGCCCGCCCTTCGTCAAGCGCGTGCGCCTACGCCGGCCGGCACCTTTGCCCCTCAATGCTTTCAAAGCCGCCCTGAGTTCGCCCGCTGTCCGAGCCGCCCGACCGTTCGCCAACTCATCCGCCACTAACCTCCGACCCACGTGAGAAATTATTTCGCGCGTATGGCGACGCACGCCCCGCAATCCCTCGTAGGCAGCGGTTTCGATGGAAATAGTTTTTGTCTCCACACCCACTCTCTGGCCCCTTCTCTCCCGAGCGTCAAAGCATCCGCCTCCTTACTTTTTCCGGCCATCGTCTCCACGCCATGCCCCTCCTCCTCCTCGTCTCTCTCCTCTGGGCCTGCTCCTTCGGCCTCATCAAGCACCTCTCCGGGAGCGGCCTCGACGGCACCTTCCTCTCCGCCACGCGCCTCGGCCTCGCGCTGCTCGTCTTTCTCCCGTTTCTCCGCCTCCGCGGACTCGCCCCGCGCACCGCCCTCGCGCTCACCGGCATCGGCGCGGTGCAGTTCGGCCTCATGTATCTCGCCTACAACGAGAGCTTCCGCTTCCTCGCCGCCCACGAGGTCGCACTGCTTACGCTCACGACTCCCCTTTTCGTCACGCTCCTCGCCGACGCCTTTGACCGCACGCTTCGCGTCCGCGCCCTCCTCGCGGCGCTCCTCGCCGTCCTCGGCGGTGCCGCCATCGTCGCGAAATCCGTGCCCACCGCCGGCACGTTCACCGGCGTCGCGCTCATCCAACTCTCCAATTTCGCCTTCGCCCTCGGCCAAATCCTCTACCGCCGTCTCCGCGCCCAACAGCCCGCGCTCCTCGACCGCGACGTCTTCGGCCTCCTCTACGCCGGCGCCTTCGTCATCGCACTCGCCGCGACGTTCACGCGCGACATCTCCGTCGATCTCAAGACACCCCAGCTCCTCGTCATTCTCTACCTCGGCCTCATCGCCTCCGGGCTCGGTTTTTTCCTCTGGAATCTCGGCGCGACGCGCGTCACCGCCGGTACCCTCGCCGCGATGAACAACGCCAAAATTCCTCTCGCCGTCGCCGTCTCCCTTGTCGTCTTCGGAGAATCCGCCGACTGGGTCCGCCTCGCCATCAGCGCCACCCTCATGAGCCTCGCGGTCTGGCTCGCCGAGCGTTCTCCCCGAGCAATTCCAAAAAAATAGCGACGGATTCAACTGCCGACCACCCCTTCGATGCCCCCTCTCCACCGCTTCAATCTCTCCGGTCTTTATCCGTGTTCATCCGTGCTATCCGTGGTCAAAAACTCCGTCCACGCACGCCGACCTCAGTTCCTCGTCACATCCCCTTCGTCCGATAGGATCGGGAATGCCCCGTGCTCGGCACCGAGATCGTGTAACTTTTTCCGTCCGGTGCGACCGACAGCTTGATCACGTTCGCCGGGCACTTCGCCGCTGCGGCTCCCACCAAATTGCCGCGATTCGCAATAAATTCCGCGGCGACGTTGTCCGCCGGCGACTTGAAACTCTCATGCAGCTGATAGGTCGCCTGCACCGACTTCGCCGACTTGATGGCCGCGAAGCTCGCCGCCTCGCCGCCCTTTTGCGGGCCGTTGTTCATCACCACCACCGTCGGCTCTAGGCTCTGCACAAGGATCGGATTATTGCTCACTCCGAGCCCGTGATGATTCGTCTGATAGACATCCACCACGCCCGCGAGATTCACCGGCGACACCAGTTTCTCCTCGAGATTCCACGTCAGATCGCCGCCGTCAAAAAAGCGAAAGGCACCAAACGACAGCAGGAAAACCGCACTGTTCGCGTTGTCACTCGTATCGACGGGGATAGCCGCACCAC
>CANIJN010000112.1 GCA_947467625.1 Opitutia bacterium
AGGACGCGGCGCGAGAAATACGTCGGCTTGTGCGGGCGTGAGCGCGCCGGCGTCACGGGCGGCGCGAAGCGTCTGGTGCGACGGAGATCTTACCGAGTCAGCGGGACCCTGCCAGGCCAGAGCTGGCCGGTGATTGAGAATGTAGAGAAAGCCCTCGGAGCGCACCGCGCGACCGTGGGCCTCGTAGTCGTGCCAGTTGTGTTCGGAAAACGCGTGCTGGCGCACCGTGGCGGCGGGATTTTGCAACACGGGCAAAAAACTGACGCCTTGCATCGTCGGTGCGGCTGGGAGGCCGGCGACGGCGAGCACGGTCGGGGCGATGTCGATGGCGCTGACGAGACTTGGCGAGGGTCGGCCGGGCTGCGCCAAGCCGGCAGGCCAATGCGCGATAAGATAGGTTTTCATGCCGGAGTCGTGGAGCCGGGTCTTTGCGCGCGGGAATGGCCGACCAT
Source organism: Opitutia bacterium (assembly GCA_947467625.1). Taxonomy (GTDB): domain Bacteria; phylum Verrucomicrobiota; class Verrucomicrobiia; order Opitutales; family Opitutaceae; genus GAS368. Next base: position 453 of record CANIJN010000112.1, read on the forward strand.
TGTCGGCCATTACGAGAATCAGCGTGTTCGCGAGCGTGCCTTCTTTTTCCAGCGCGCCGACGACCTCACCGATGTAGTGGTCGAAGCGCGTCACCTCGTTTTGGTAGGAGGCAAGGTCGTTCCGCGTCGCCGTGTCGTTGCGCAAAAACGGTGGCACGCGCACTGCGGCGGCGGTGTGTTTCGCGCCGTAGGATTCGGGGCGCCACTCGACGTCGCCGTCCCAGTCGCGATGGGCGTCGAGTGCCGCGAACCAAAAGAAAAACGGTTTATCCTTCGGGCGCTCCTGCACGACTTTCACCCAGTTTCCGTGACCGCCGCTGTTGCCGGGAATCTTGCCGGTATCGACATGGTCAAACGGCGTCGGCTGCGGCGCTTCGCCGGCGGCGGGCGCCTCGAAGGACATGTGATGTTTACCGCTGAGCGCGGTGTAGTAGCCAGCCTCGCGGAGCAGGCGCGGAAACCACGGCAGGTGCGCGGCGATGGGTTGGTGGAGTTCGGAGGCGCGACCGTTGTTGTGCGGATAGCGGCCGGTCACGACGCTGCTGCGGCTCGGGCTGCAACTGCTCGCGGTCAAATACGCGGCATCGAAGCGACGCCCGTTGGCCGCGAGGCGATCGAGGTGGGGCGTCCGCGCGGTGGGATTGCCTGTGCAACCGAGATCGTCCCAACTCACGTCGTCGGCGATGAAGAGAATCACGTTGGGGCGGGTCGCTGCGGGTGGGGTAGCGGCGGGGGCCGACGACGATATCGAAATCAGCAGCACGGCTGCACAGAACAATCCGGTGCGAGTGAGCGAGGTGCCCAAGAGGGTGGGGTGCATGGGGGGATGTTTCTGCGTCGGAGCGGGCTTTCAAACTCAATTCTGCGCGTGCCCGGGAATAGCGACGGACCTGCGACGATGTTGACGCGGAGGTAGACATGGCGCGAAAACGTCACTTAGTCTTTCGATCACTCACCCCATGGCCTGTTACCCAACGACATTTTTTTCACCGTGGTCCACTGCGGCCCTGAGTGTTTCCCTGCTGGCCGCGCTCGCGGCGTCACCGGTCCACGCGGCGGCAGCAGCAGCGCCCGCGCTGATCCAGTATAACGCACAGATTCAGCCCATCCTCGCGGAGAATTGTTTCGCGTGTCACGGACCCGATTCGGCGGGACGCAAGGCCAAGCTGCGCCTGGATCGCGCAGAATTTGCAACGGCCGTGCGCGGTGAACACGCCGCGGCGATTGTGCCGGGAAAACCCGACGCCAGTCCGCTCGTGGAGCGCATTTTTTCCACCGATGCGGAGGAGATCATGCCGCCCCCGGACTCGCACAAAACGCTCAAGCCCGAGGAAAAGGCCCTGCTCAAGCGGTGGATCGCCGAGGGGGCAACCTATCAAGAGCATTGGTCTTTGCTCGCGCCCGTGCGGCCGGCTGTTCCGGTGGCCGGCACTGCGAAGACGTGGGTGCGCAATCCCATCGACGCCTTCATCGCGCAAACCCTCACGTCGTCCGGCCTCAAGCCGAGTCGCTCCGAGGAGCCGGCACGTCTGCTGCGGCGCGTGACGTTCGATCTTACGGGCTTGCCGCCGACGCCGGAAGAGCTCGCGGCGTTCATGCGCGATCCTTCGCCCGCGGCCTACGAACGCGCCGTCGATCGGCTCCTCGCCACGGACGCATCCGCCGAGCAATTCGGGCGGCAATGGCTCGACGCCATCCGCTACGCCGACACGCACGGTATCCACATCGACAACTACCGTTCGATTTGGCCGTTTCGCGATTGGGTCGTCGGGGCGTTTCGGCAGAATCTGCCCTTTGATCAATTCACCATTGAACAAATGGCCGGCGATCTTTTGCCGAATGCGACACTGGAGCAGAAAGTGGCTTCCGGTTTCAACCGTTGCCTGCCGACGACGAGTGAGGGCGGCGCGATCGCCGCCGAATACGAGGCGATCTACGCAAAAGACCGCGTCGAGACGATGTCCACTGTCTGGCTCGGTCTCACGACGGGCTGTGCCGCGTGTCACGATCACAAATTTGATCCGGTGAGTACCAAAGATTTTTATGCGCTCACGGCATTTTTCCGCAACAACACGATGCCCGCGATGGATGGCAACGTCGCCGACACGAAGCCGAATCTCTTCGTGCCGGCCGTCGCCGACCGCGCGCGGTGGACCGTGATTCAAGGCGGGATCGAATCATTGCGTGCCGAGCAGAAAACGCGCGCCATGGCGGCCGACTCGGATTTCACTCAGTGGCTGGCGACGGCCAAATCGCTCGCGGTTCCGCCGAAGGACTACGACGTAGCGTTGCACGCGCCGTTGATTGCTGTGCCGTCGTCAGAAAACGCCGGGGCGACCACCGGTAGCCCTTCGGAAAATAATGCGCGCGCGGTCGTCGCCGGTCCCTACGGCGCGGCGACGCGCATCGATGGCCGCAGCGTGACGCTGGGTGCCGGCATTCCGCTGCGCCGCGAGGAATCTGACAGCATTGCCCTCCTCGTGCGGATCGTCGGCACGCCGAGCGGGCCGCTCGTATCGGCGCTGGATGCGGGCGAGCGTGGTGCCGGCTGGGAAGTGTTTCTAGACAAGGGGAAAATCGGCGCGCGCCTGCGGGGCGGCCGGCCGGATTTTTCGCCCAGTGGAACCGCCGCCGCCGTGCTCGCGCCGGGCGAGTGGCACCACGTGTTGTTCACGTTCGATTCGGGGGCGTGGTCGAATCGCTCGGTTGACGTGTATGTGGACGGCAAAGTCGGTGCCAACGCCGGCAACATCAACCACGTGCCGGCCGACCTCGTGCCGACCGCTCCACTCACGCTCGGTGCTCGGCCCGACGCCCCGCTCGCGGGTGGCGAAGTCTGGGTGCAGGACGTGCGGCACTACCGGCGTGGTTTCACGGTGGCGCAGGCGAAACCGCTCTCGACGGTGATCGAGACCTACGCGGCCCTCACCACGGAGGCATCGGCACGGACGCCCGCGCACACGAAGCTGCTACGCGAGCATTTCCTCGCCGCTGTCGATGCGCCTTCGCTCGCGCTCGCGGGCACCCTCGATCGGCAGCTCGCCGAGGATGCGGCGCTGCGCAAGCGCGGCGGCATTTCACTGGTCATGGAGGAGAAGAAGGACTCCGAGGCGTTCGCCCACGTGCTGACGCGTGGCGAGTATTCGCAACTCGGCGACAAAGTGTCCGCCACCACGCCGGCGGTGCTGCCACCGCTCCCGGCTGACGCCCCTCGCAACCGCCTCTCGCTCGCGCGTTGGCTCGTGGACTCGCAGAATCCGCTCACCGCCCGCGTCACCGTGAATCGCGTGTGGCAGGGCTTTTTTGGCACGGGCCTCGTCGAATCCGCCGGCGACTTCGGTGTGACGGGGAGTCGGCCCTCCCATCCGGCGTTGCTGGATTGGCTCGCGGTTGAGTTTCGCGAAGGCGGCTGGAATTATCGTCAACTGGTGCGGCTGATCGTGACGAGTGCGACGTATCGCCAATCCGCTGTGGTGTCGCCGGCGCTCCTCGAGCGCGATCCCGCGAATCGTCTGCTGGCTCGCGGGCCGCGTTTCCGTCTAGAAGCGGAACAGCTCCGCGATCAGGCCCTCGCCGCCTCCGGCCTGCTCGTGGCGAAGGTCGGTGGCCGCCCCGTGCGCCCGTATCAACCCCCAGGCATCTGGGAAGATGTCGCGATGAAGGAGTCGACTACGCGCTATTATCGCACCGACTCCGGCGACAATCTTTACCGGCGCTCGCTCTATACGCTGATCAAGCGCACCGCGCTCGCACCCGCCATGGATATTCTCAATGCGCCGAATCGCGAGGTCTCCTGCGTGCGTCGCGACCGTACGAATACGCCGTTACAGGCCCTCGTGACGCTCAACGATCCGCTCTTCGTCGAGGCCTCGCGTCAGCTGGCTGCCCGCGCGGTGGACGCCGCCCCGGCGTTCGATGCGCGACTCGACTTGGTGTCGTTGCGTCTGCTGGGGCGCACATTTTCGCGAGCGGAACGAGGCATCGTGCGCCGCACCTTGGACGAGGCGCTGGCGACCTATCGCCGCGATCCGGCCGCTGCGAAACAACTCTTGGCCATCGGGGATTCTCCGGTGCAGGAAAAAATCCCCGCACCCGAGCTCGCGGCCTGGACGCTCGTCGCCAGCCAAGTGATGAACCTCGACGAATCCTTGACCAAGTAACCGCCATGAACCCGCTTCCTCCCGATTGGCAGAACACCTTTAACGCCTACAACGCGGCGCTCACGCGCCGGCAGTTTTTCCGCCAGACAGGCAGCGGCCTCGGCGTCGCCGCGCTCTCCGCGCTGCTCGGCCAACGTGCCCTCGGCGCCGTTGCCGCGCCGAACGCTTCGGCCGCCGCGACGCTCACTACCGCGATGACGGAGCCCTGGAAAATCGCGCCGAAGGCGAAACGGGCGATCTACATTTCGCTCATTGGCGCACCGTCGCAGCTCGACCTCTTCGACTACAAGCCCGCGCTGCAAGGCCGCTTTAAAGAAGATCTCAAAGGGTGGCTGGCAGGGCAGGGTGAGCGACTCACTGGGATGACGGCGAACCAAGCGGCGTTTCCCCTCGCGCCGACGACGTTCAAGTTCGCGCAGCACGGGCAAGGTGGCATGTGGCTCAGCGAGCTGTTGCCGAACATCGCGAAGATGGCCGACGACCTCTGCTTCATCCGGTCGATGAAGACCGATGCGATCAATCACGAGCCGGCCAACCAGCTCGTTTACACGGGCTCGATGCAGAACGGCAAAGCCTCGATGGGCTCCTGGCTCTCCTACGGGCTCGGCACGCTCAATAAGGATTTGCCCTCGTTCGTCGTGCTGCACGCGAAACACACGAGCCCGTTCTCCAATGTGCAGGCGATTTCGTCGCGGCTGTGGGGTAGCGGTTATCTCGAGGGCCGGCACGCGGGCGTTTCCTTCCGCTCGCAGGGTGAGCCGGTGCTTTATCTCAATGACGCACCGGGCATCCCGCGCGAGTTGCGCCGCAAAATGCTCGACGGTCTGGGTGAACTCAATCGCCGCAGCTACGAACAGATCGGCGACCCCGAGATCCAGACGCGCACCCAGCAATACGAGCTGGCGTTCCGCATGCAGACGAGTGTGCCCGAGCTGGCGGATATGTCGGGCGAGTCGCCGGCGACCTACGAACTTTACGGCGAGGAAGCGCGCACGCGCGGGTCGTTTGCGAGCTCGGCGCTGATGGCGCGGCGTCTGGTGGAGCGCGGCGTGCGCTTCGTGCAGATTTTCCACCGTGGCTGGGATCAACATGGCAGCCTCCCTCGCGATATCGCGTCGCAGAGCAAAGACGTCGACCGCGCGTGCTACGGCCTCGTGCAGGATTTGAAACAACGCGGCATGCTCGACGAGACCCTCGTCATCTGGGGCGGCGAGTTTGGCCGTACGGTTTATAGCCAAGGCGCGCTCACCGAGACCAACTACGGCCGCGATCACCACCCGCGCTGTTTCACCATCTGGATGGCGGGCGGTGGCGTGAAAGGCGGGGTCGTGCACGGCGAGACCGACGAGATGTCTTACAATATCGTGAAAGACCCGGTGCACGTGCGCGACCTGCACGCGACCATTCTTCACCTCCTCGGCATCGACCACGAGCGGCTCTCTTTCAAGTTTCAGGGACTCGATCAACGCCTCACCGGGGTGGTGCCGGCGAGTGTGGTGAAGGCGATTCTGGCCTAAACGGAGCGGCGGGTTTCCAACCGCCGATTTCGCACGAAGCCGTTTTCGCCTAGCGATCCGCCTTTGACTCGCCCGTCTCCGCAACCATCTTCCGTCCTATGCCGCCCGTGACTGCCGCCGCTGAAATGCTGACCGTCGAGGACTACCGTGCCACGCCGGAAGGGACGCGTTATCAGCTGGTGGAGGGATCGCTTTACCTTATGTCACCTTCACCGAGACTCACGCACCAGGCGATCGTTTGGAATCTGGTCGGCATCTTGAGCCGCTATCTGGAGCGGCACCCGGTGGGCCGCGCCTTTGTGGCCCCGTTCGATGTTTTCCTATCGGACAACGATGTCGTGCAGCCAGATGTTTTTTTCGTGGCCAATGACAGGTTGAAGGCGTTGCAGGACGACGGAGTCCACGGCGCGCCCGATCTGGTGATTGAGGTGCTTTCGCCCTCGACGGCCCAGCTCGACAAGAAAACCAAACGCCGCGTTTACGCGCAGGCGGGAGTGAAGGAAATGTTGCTCGTCGATCCGCTGCTGTCGCAAATCCAGCGCTACGATTTCGCGAGCGACACCGCGAAGCCGGTGGCGCTCATTGAGGAAAACGAAACATTTTCGACGCCGCTGCTACCGGGCCTGACGATCTCGGTGACGGAGATCTTCAAACGATAGGAGCGGTGGATCGGGGCGGCGGATGTGCCGCCCCGAATGGCTCAGCCCGTCCGCTAGCCGACAGTGGGCGCTTTCTCCGTCCTTCCCGAGTGGCACGAGCGAGCGCGTCGGCACTATCGCTCACAGCGCCATCGAACGCCTTCCGGTAGAGATCGTCGGCTGTAGGCCGTTCCAGCGTTGGTGGAATTCTTTCGGCGGGCGGTCTCCGCGCAAAAAATCCGCGCAAAAACGAGGGATTGCCTCGGCGCGGCAAGGTGGCGCATTTTTCACAAGCTGTGCCCCCTCTGATGAGTTGTCGGTCCGTTGTCCTGCTGTTCCCCCTGCTGTCCTTTTGGCCAGCGTTCGGAGCGGAGCTGGGGATCTCTGCGCAGATCGAGTTCAACCGCGATGTGCGGCCGCTGCTGGCCGACAACTGCTTCGCTTGCCACGGCCCCGACGCTGCGAACCGCAAGGCCAAGCTTCGCCTCGACGTGCGCGAGGCGGCGCTCGCCAAAGAGGCCTTTTCCCCGGGCAAGCCCGCGGAGAGCGAACTCGTCGTGCGCATCCACTCGCAGGACAAGGACGAGATGATGCCGCCGCCCGACTCCCTCAAAAAACTCTCCGCGCGCGACAAGGCTGTGCTCGCACGTTGGATCGCCCAGGGCGCCGAATATCAGAACCACTGGGCCTACGAACCGCCGGTGAAGGCCGCGATTCCCGCCGGGGCCAACGCCATCGATACGCTCGTCGCGCGCCGGCTCATCACTGTCGGGATGAAGCCGTCACCCGAAGCGGATCGGCGCACGCTCATTCGGCGTTTGACGTCGGATCTGATTGGGCTGCCCCCCACGCCTGCGGAGGTCGCGGCGTTTATGGCCGACGCGACGCCGGATGCTTATTCGCGATTGGTCGATCGGTTGCTGGCCGATCCCCGCTATGGTGAGCGCATGGCCGTGGGCTGGCTCGATCTCGTGCGGTTTGCCGACACCATCGGCTATCACAGCGACAACCCGCGGAATGTTTGGCCCTATCGCGATTGGGTGATCCAGAGTTTCAATACGAACAAACGGTTTGACCGTTTTACGCTCGAGCAAATTGCCGGCGATCTGTTGCCCGGTGCCAGCGTGGAGACGCGCGTCGGTTCGGCTTTCAATCGGTTATTGCTCTCGACCGAAGAGGGCGGGGCGCAGCCGAAAGATTACGAGGCGCGCATGATGGCCGATCGCGTGCGCGCGATCGGCACGGCATGGCTCGGGCAGACGACCGGTTGCGCGCAGTGCCACGATCACAAGTTCGATCCCTTCACGACGCGGGATTTCTATTCGCTCGGTGCCTTTTTCGCCGATGTGAAGGAGCCCTTGGTTGGCCGGCGCGAGGAAGGGATGCCTGTGACCACGCCGGAGCAAACAGCCCGGATCGCGGAGCTGAGAGAGGCTGTCGCCGCCGCGAGGAAAAATGTCGCTGCGCTGGCGACGCACATTGACGGGGCGCAAGCAGCCTGGGAGGCCAATCAGCAGGCGAGCACGAGTGCATCCAAAAACGATCTGCCGCGTGAGGTCTCGGCGGCGCTGAAGAAAGTCGCGACGAAGCGCACGGCGAAGGACCAGCAGACGGTGAAGGTGTACTTTCGTGCGCAGGTGAGCTCGGTGGCGCGCGGCGAGCTCGATCGACTCGCAGAGGCCGAACGCGCGCAGCAAGCATTTGTGGATGGGGTGCCGCATTGCCTCGTGACCGAGTCCGCCGCCGTGGCTCGCACGGTGCGCGTCTTGCCGCGCGGCAACTGGATGGACGAGACCGGTGAGATTGTGAAACCGGCGCTCCCTGCGTATCTGCCGCAGCCGGATTTCGCGGGCCGTGCACTCACCCGGCTCGATTTGGGGCTTTGGCTGGTCGCTCGTGAAAATCCGCTCACCGCGCGGGTGTTTGCGAATCGGCTGTGGAAACAGTTTTTCGGCACGGCGCTGAGCCGGGTGCCGAGCGATCTCGGCGCGCAGGGCGAACCGCCGCCCAACGGTCCGCTGCTCGATTGGCTCGCGTGCGAATTTATGGACACCGGCTGGGACGTGAAACAGCTCGTGCGCGTGATCGTCACGAGCACGACGTACCGGCAGGTTTCCACGGCGACGCCGACGCAGCTCGCGGCCGACCCGGATAATCGCGAGTACGCGCGGCAGGGCCGACCCCGCTTCGAGGCGGAGGGGGTGCGCGACGCGGCGTTGGCGGTCGGCGGGTTGTTGTCTCCGCAGATTGGCGGTCCCAGCGTGAAGCCCTACCAACCGGATCGCTACTGGGAGAATTTGAATTTTCCACCGCGCGATTACGTGGTCGATCGCGGCGACGCGCAGTATCGGCGCGGCCTCTACGTCTGGTGGCAGCGGTCGTTTCTCCACCCAAGTCTGCTCGCGTTCGATGCGCCGAGCCGCGAGGAGTGCGTCGCCGAACGCAACCGCTCCAATTTGCCGCAGCAGGCGCTCGTGCTCCTCAACGATCCGACCTATGTCGAGGCGGCGCGTGCGTTGGCGGCGCGGATCGTCAGCGAGGGTGGCGGCAGCACGGCGCCGCGGCTGACCTTTGCCTGGGATCGCGCGCTACAACGCGCGCCTCGCGCCGAGGAAGTGCGCACGGCGACCGGTTTGCTCGACGAACACCTCCGGCTCTACCGCGCCGATCCCGAGGCGGCGAGCGCGCTCCTGGCCACCGGAGATTTGCCGCTGCCCGTCGTCCTCAGCGCAGAAGCTCGCGCCGAACTCGCCGCTTGGACGCACGTCGCACGCGTGCTGCTGAATCTCCATGAGTTCATCACGCGCGAATGAAAACTGAGACTACGCAGCGCAGGGTGCGACGTAGCCCGCCTCGTGAGAGGCGGGACGGATCGCTTTTGAACGCCCCTTGGTCCCTGCTCTCACGAGCAAGGCTACCCGCATCGATCCACCCATGAATTATTTTCCGACTCCGTTTCAAACCCGCCGCGCGTTTCTTGGACGCGTCTCGCACGGCGTTGGCGCGGTCGCGCTGGCTTCGCTGCTCGAAAAATCATCGTCACTCCACGCGGCGTCGGTGCGCCCGGCGGCCCGCGGGGTGGTTTACCCACTCCCGCTGCCGCAAAAGGCCAAACGCGTGATCTGGCTGACGATGGCGGGCGGCCCGTCGCAGTTTGAGACTTTCGATCCGAAGCCGAAGCTAGCGGAATTACACGGCGAGGCGATGCCGGAGAGTCTGACGCGCGGACAACAGCTCGCCCAGTTGCAGGGGCAACGACTCGTGTGTCACGCGCCGCAGTTTCCATTCGCAAAATTTGGGAAAAATCAGACGGAGATCTGCTCCCTCTTTCCGCACATCGGCTCTGTCGTGGACGATATTTGTATCATTCGTTCGATGACGACGGACGCGATCAACCACGATCCGGCTCACATGTTCATGAACACCGGCTCGCAGATCGCGGGGCGTCCGAGCATGGGGGCATGGGTGAACTACGGGCTCGGCAGTGAGGCGGAAAATCTGCCGGGATTTGTGGTGATGGTGTCCACGGGCCCGGGTCGCTCGCCGCAACCGATCGCGACGCGGCAATGGAGCAGCGGGTTCTTGCCGAGCCGTTTTCAAGGTGTGCAGCTGAACGGTCGCGGCGATGCCGTGCACTACCTCACCAATCCCGGCCGCGTTTCGCGTGCGCAGCAGGGCGCCGACGTGCAGGCGATCACGGCGTTGAACCGCCAACACGACGCCTTCGTGCACGACCCCGAGATCGCGACTCGCATCGCGCAATATGAGATGGCGTTCCAAATGCAGGCGAGCGTGCCCGAGCTGACGGATCTGCGCGGCGAGGACGCGCGCACCCTGGCACTCTACGGCTGCACGCCGGGCGACGGTTCGTTTGCGGCGAACTGCCTGCTCGCGCGCCGTCTTGCGGAGCGCGGCGTGCGTTTTATCCAGCTCTACCACCGCGATTGGGATCACCACAGTCTGCTGAAGGAGGAGTTGCCGCTCCGCGCCAAGGAGGTCGACCAAGCCTGCGCCGCGCTCCTTACCGATCTCAAACAGCGCGGGATGCTCGATGACACCCTCGTCGTGTGGACCGGCGAGTTTGGCCGCACGCCGATGTCGCAGGGCAACAAAGGCACCGTCGGCCGTGACCACCATAACAAGTCGATGTCGATGTGGCTCGCTGGCGGCGGTGTGCAGCGCGGTCGGGTTTATGGAGCGACGGACGAACTCGGCTACGCCGCGATGGAAAACATCTGCACCGTCCACGACCTCCACGCGACGATGCTGCACCAGCTCGGCATCCGCCCCGACGCGTTCACGGTGAAGTTTCAAGGGCTCGACGCGAAACTCACCGGCGTCGAAGGCGGCGGAGTGATCGAGGGGATTTTGGCCTGAACGGTGTCCGGAAACGGAGGCGTTGGGCAAAAGGAAAGGTCTTCGGCGCCAGCAGTAGACGTCTGTCAGCAGACGAGGGCTTGCTACGCGGCCTTGGGGGTATTCGCTTGGAAGCGTCGTCTTAAGGTATCGTCTTAACAATTCCCCCGATGCGTCGTCTCGTTTTCCTCTTTGCCCCCGTGTTGATGGTGACGGCGGGTACCGTTCGTTCGGCTACGCCTGCCGCGCCCAAGCTTTCGTTTAACACGCATATTCAGCCGATCCTCGCGGAGAACTGCTATGCGTGCCACGGCATCGATGCGGCGGCGCGCAAGGCGGAGTTGCGGCTCGACCGCTTTGAGTCGGCCACCGCGAAGCGCAAGGATGGCGAGCCGGCGATTGTGCCCGGCAAGCCCGAGGCCAGTCCGCTCGTCGAGCGGATCACTTCGAAGGATGAAAAGAAAATCATGCCGCCGCCCGAGAGTCACAAAACCCTCAAACCCGAGGAAATCGCCGCGTTGCGACGGTGGATCGCCGAGGGCGCGGGGTATGAGCAACACTGGTCGTTCATCCCGCCGATCCGCCCCGCGGTGCCCACGGTCGCGCGGGCGCAGGCGAAGGGCGTGCGCAATCCGATCGATGCCTTTGTCGTCGCGCGACAGGCGCGGGATGGACTCACGCCGGCCCCGGAAGCCGACCGGCGCACCTTGATCCGTCGGGTGACGCTCGACCTGACCGGGATCGTGCCGACGCCAGCGGACGTCGAAGACTTTGTTGCGGATCAGTCACCCGAGGCTTATGAGCGCGTGGTGGATCGGCTGTTTGCGAGTCCCCGCTTTGGCGAACACCGCGCGCGCTACTGGCTCGACTACGTGCGCTACGCGGACACGCACGGTATCCACTTCGATAACTACCGGGCGATTTGGCCGTATCGCGATTACGTGATCGGTGCATTCAACACGAACAAACGCTTCGACACGTTTGTGCGTGAGCAACTCGCCGGCGATTTGTTGCCGGCCCGCACGCTCGACCAATTGGCGGCGACGGGTTTCGTGCGCTGCAATCCTACGACCAACGAGGGCGGCACGATCACCGAGGAAGTGTATGTGAACCAAACCCGCGATCGTGTGGAGGCGTTTGGGGCGACCTTTCTGGGGCTGACCACGGGTTGTGCTGCGTGCCACGACCACAAGTTCGATCCGTTTTCGCAAAAGGACCACTATGGTCTGGCCGCGTTTCTGGGGAACACGCTGGAGAAACCATGGGATCTCAATATCGCGGAGCCGTTCCCGGTGCTGCGGCTGCCGAAGCCGGAAATGAAGGCGGCGGCGGAGTTCGTGCTCGGCCAGAAGGCGGGCTTGCAGGAAAAACTCGAGTCCCGGCGAGAGCGGTCGCGCGAACTCACGGCGGCCTGGCTCGCGGCCGGCAACCGGCCGAAGCCGGTCGATGCGACCGGGCTCGAGCTGCGTCTCCGCCTCGACGAGGCGCAGGGCGAGGTGCTGAAAAATTCCGCCCCCCAAGCGAAGGTGACCGAGTTTAAAGCGGACACGAATCCCTTAGTTTGGGGTGAGAGCACCTGGTTCTGGCCCACGATGCGAATGGATATTCTATCGCGGATTAATTTGGGCGATCACGGCGATGTCGATGCGGGAGACAAGTTTTCCGCCGGGGGCTGGCTGTTCCTCCGCGCGAAGCCCGGCGGCGGTGCGCGCACCGGCACGGGCAATGGCTCGCTGCTGGCCCGGATGGGCGATGAAAAACGCCGCGGTGGTGCGGGTTGGGACATCGCGCAGGAGGCCTTGCAGATCATCGTCAGCCTCACTCCCGAGCACACGCCGTCGACGCCGACGGAGATGATTTCGGAAGTGGCCCCGCCGGTGGCGGCCCCGCGGGCGGCTAAAAAGGGCAAAGCGGGCTCCAATCCCCGGGCCATCGCGGCTGCTAGCGCCCAGCGCGGTATTCAAATCGCGACCAAGCTCGGCCAGTTTACGCGCGACGAATGGGTGCACCTCTTTGTCACCTACGACGGCTCGCGCAAAGGCACGGGGGTGAAAATTTATCTCAACGGAAAACTGGCGGAGACTGAGGTTAAACTCGATGCGATGGGAGCGAAGGATTCCATTCGCACGGATGCCGCCATGCACCTCGGCCGCCGCGATGACTACAATCCCATGCGCGAAACTCGCTTTCAGGACGTGCGTTTCTACAAACGCGCGCTGGCGCCCGCGGAAGTCGCGCGCCTCTCCTATGAGGATGTGGCGAGTGAGATCGTGGCGCGCCAGCCGGATGCGGCGAAGTGGACGACGGAGGAAAAGTTTGTCGTCGCCGACCGTTTTTTTCTCGGGGAAAAAGACGCGGAGACGATCGCCTTGGCCGCAGCCGTCGCGACGCACGACCAGGCGTTTGAGGCCCTCACCAAGGACGGTGCGGCGACCCTGATCGCGATCGAGAAGCCGACGCCGGCCTTTGCGGATGTCCTGAAGCGCGGCGACTACTTCGCCCGCCTGGAGCGGGTGGAGCCGACGGTGCCCCATTTTATGAGCGACCTGCCGGCCGGCTCGCCGCGGAACCGCCGCGGGCTCGCTGAATGGTTGCTCGCGCCGACGCAGCCGCTGATGGCGCGGGTGACGGTGAATCGCATGTGGCAGGAAGTATTTGGGCGCGGGCTCGTCGAGAGCGCCGGGGATTTTGGAATTATGGGCGATCGTCCTTCGCATCCAGAATTGCTCGATTGGCTGGCGGTGGAGTTTCGCGACGGCGGCTGGGACGTGAAGACGTTTTACCGGCTGCTCGTCACGTCCGCGACGTATCGCCAGACGGCGGTGGCGACGCCGGAGCACCTCGCCAAGGATGCGAGTAACAAACTGCTCGCGCGCGGGCCGCGGTTCCGGATGGATGGCGAAATGTTGCGCGACAGCGCCCTCGCCGCGGCCGGGCTGCTCGTGGAGAAGGTCGGCGGACCGTCGGTGAAGCCTTACCAACCCGAGGGGATTTGGGAGGAAGTCGCGATGCCCGGATCGACCACGCGGACCTACGTGCCCGACAAGGGCGAAGGCCTCTACCGGCGCAGCGTGTATACGTTTTGGAAACGCGCGTCGGCGCCGGCGTCGTTGGAGACCTTTGATGCGACCTCGCGTGAAGTTGTCTGCTCGCGTCGTGCGCGCACCAATACGCCGCTGCAGGCTTTTATAACCATGAACGATCCGCAGTGGGTCGAAGCGGCACGCAAGGTGGCCGAGCGCGCGATGCAGGCGGCGCCGACCACGCCCCAACGTCTCGATTTTATCGCCCGCCTGACCCTCGCCCGCCCGTTGGATGCGCGTGAGACGGCGGTGCTCACGAAAACCGCCGAGACGTTCCGCGCGAAATTTGTGACGAATGGGGACGAGGCCAAAGCCCTGCTCGCCGTGGGCGAGTCTCCCGCCGATCCTGCCCTGGCGGCTAATGAACTCGCGCAGTGGACCCTCGTCGCGAGCCAGTTCCTTAACCTCGACGAATTTCTGACCAAGTAGGACGGATTTCATTCCGCCATTCTCTACGCCCTCTGGCGGACTGAAGTCTGCCCACATCCCTCCATGAATCCCTCCTCTCCCGATCATCACCTCTGCTCCGATCACTGCGGCGAGAATCCGACTGTGTGGGATTTGCCGCACGTGCCGCTCGGCTTGAAGCGCGAATGGCTCGATCTGGAGACGCGCCGGCACTTCCTTGGGCAAGGCGTGAAAGCGCTCGGTTGGGCGGGGCTTGCGACGCTCCTCGGTCGCTCGGCGCCCAATCTGTTGGCGCATGCACCGATCCCCGGAGCGCCCGCGATGTTGCCGCATTATGCGCCGAAAGCGAAACGCGCGATCTACCTCTTCATGGCGGGCTCGCCCTCGCAGATTGAGACGTGGGACGACAAGCCGGCCCTCGCCGATTTGTTCGACAAGGATCTGCCGGAGTCTGTGCGCGGCGGCCAGACGCTCACGGGCATGACGGCGAGTCAGACGCGTTTTCCGATTGCACCGAGTCTCTACAAATTTGTCCGGCAGGGGAAAGCGGGCCGCTTCGTGTCGGAGCTCTTCCCCTACACCGCAAAAGTTTCCGACGAACTGTGCGTGATCAAATCGCTCCATACCGACGCGATCAATCACGAGCCGGCGATCCTGCAATTGACGACCGGCAATATGTTTCCCGGCAAGCCGTCGATCGGTTCCTGGCTCTCCTATGGGCTCGGTGCGATGAATGCAGAGCTGCCGACCTTTGTCGTTATGACCTCGAAGATGCCGCACCGGACCAACGTGCAGGCGCTCTCGAACCGGTTGTGGTCCTCGGGGTTTCTTTCGCCCGAGCATGCGGCGGTGGCCTTGCGTTCGGGCAGCGACCCCGTGCTGTACCTCAACAACCCGAAGGGCGTCGCCAGCGATGTGCGGCGCGCGATGATCGACGGGGTCAACGACCTGAACCGCCAGCTGTTTGAGCGGGTCGGCGATCCGGAGATCAACGCGCGGATTTCCCAATACGAGATGGCGTTTCGCATGCAGACGTCGGTGCCGGAGCTCACTGATTTTTCCAACGAACCGCAATCCACCTGGGATCTCTATGGGCCGAAGGCGAAGGAGCCCGGCACGTTTGCCTACAACTGTCTTATGGCGCGACGTCTCGCGGAACGCGGCGTGCGCTTTACGCAAATTTTCCTGCGCAGTTGGGACCAGCACAGCCGCCTGCCGACCAATATTAAACTGATGGCCGAGGACTCGGATCAGCCGACCTACGCGCTCGTCACCGATCTCAAGCGGCGCGGCCTGTTGGACGACACCGTGGTGATTTGGGGCGGCGAGTTTGGCCGCACGGTTTACTCGCAAGGCGCGCTGACGCCGGATAATTACGGCCGCGATCACCATCCCCGTTGCTTCAGCATGTGGATGGCGGGTGGCGGCGTGAAGCCCGGTATTTCCTACGGTGAGACCGACGATTTTTCCTACAACATCGTGAAAAACCCGATGCATATCCGCGACCTGCACGCCACGATTCTCCATCTCTTCGGCCTCGATCATAATAAGCTCTCGTTCAAGTTTCAGGGCCTCGATCAAAAACTCACGGGCGTCCTGCCCTCGAAAGTCATCAATGACCTCCTGGCTTAGTCGTCTATTTGCGGTAGCGCGCTTCGTGAGAAGCGGGACGGCAGCGTCCTCAGCTCGTCGTCCGTCCCTGCTCTCACGAGCAGGGCTACTAGGAGTCGCGTCTTTGGTCATCGCGGTGTCTTCGTCGCGAGCTGAAGACACGTTTTTCGCGCAGCGGGTCGCGCCGATTTTCGAGCAGAAGTGTGTCGCCTGCCACGGAGAGAAAAAACAAAAGGGGAAATTACGTCTCGATAGTTTCGCCCAGCTCATGCGCGGCGGTGAAGGCGGCGGCGTGGTGAAAGCCGGCGCGCCGAAGGCAAGCGAGCTCTTCATTCGCGTGACGATGGACCCCACGGACGAAGAGTTCATGCCGGCGGACAGCAAGCCGCCGTTGACGCCTGATGAAGTGAAGGTGCTGGAGGTGTGGATTGCTGCAGGAGCGTCGGAGACGGCGCTGCTCTCTTCGATCAAGGGCGCTCCGGCGCTGGCCGCTCCGCAGGGGCCGACCGTGGTCCTCGCACCTGATTGGCATCCGCGCGCGTTGCAGATCGCCCAGCTTGAAAAGACGCTCGGGCTGCGGCTCGTGCCGCGTTCTCACGTGCCGACCGATGGACTCGTGCTCCGCACGGCGAGTTCGCCCGGACGTTGTGATGACGCCGCCCTCGCCCAGCTCGCGGCGGTGGCCGATCTCATCGTCGAGGCAGAACTCGCGCGCACCCAGATTACCGATGCCGGCCTGACCTCGATCGCCGCCTTCGCCAACCTTCGCACGCTCGACTTGACGCGCACGGCGGTGACGTCCGCGGGTGTGGGAAAGCTCGTGGTGCTGCAAAAACTGCAAGCGATCAACCTCACGTCAACCGCGGTGGACGATGCGGGCGTCGCGCCGCTGAGTTCAGTGGCGTCTTTGAAGAACGTGTGGACCTTCGATACGAAGGTTTCGCCGCCCGGGCCGCCTTAGCAGCGGGTGAGCGAGCGGCGGCGCCCACGTCACCTCGCGCCAGGGAGACAGCCAAAGCCTACTCGGGCTACGCGGGTGGCGGGTTCGGGAATGGCTGACCTCCCGAGCTGAGCGGTCACCGCGCCCGAACTGATCACCTCGCTGGAGCCTTGCGACCGAGTTCACGGAGCTAATCGCGGGATGGAGACCGACGTTCCGTCAAACGTACGACGAGAGGAGTGTCGCCGGCCTGGCGGACGCATGGTCTCAGCGGAGACCGACCATCGGGAGATGCGCCCTTCCTGTCTGGCTGATGGGAGAAAGTTTTTGCTTCTGGCAGTGGGGTCGGAATGATTTTTAGTAATTTGCCCCTCGAGCTCAACCCATCCCGGCTTGGCTCGTTCCCACCTCCACTATGTTGACCTCGATATTCCCTCCGTTCCGTCTCGCGCTGGCGTTCGCCTCGCTCGCGGTGGCGACCTCTTTTGCCCAGCAAGCGGCCTCGCCTCCGGCCACGACCGTCCCCGCCCAGCCGGTACCTTCTGGGGCTGTCGTGCTCTCACCCTTCGAGGTGAGTTCCGACCGCGACAACGGATTCGCCGCCGCCAG
>CANIJN010000113.1 GCA_947467625.1 Opitutia bacterium
GACCATTGGAAGCTGGCGTACGAACCGCTCGGCCTGACCTTCAAGATTCATCCCACCTCCTTTAAGCACACCGGCCTCTTCCCTGAACAAGCCGTCAACTGGGAGTGGTTTTCCGCCAAAATCAAAGCCGCCCGCACCGCCGGTCGCGAGGTCAACGTCCTCAACCTCTTCGGCTACACCGGCGCCGCCACCGTCGCCGCCGCGAAAGCCGGCGCGAGCGTCACCCACATCGACGCCGCCGAGGGCATGGTTAAATGGTGCAAGGAAAACGCCGTACTCAGCGGCCTCGCCGACTCCCCGATCCGCTACATCGCCGACGACTGTCTGAAGTTCGTCCGCCGCGAACAGAAACGCGGAAAATTCTACGACGCGATCATTATGGACCCGCCCACCTACGGCCGCGGCGCGACGGGCGAGATGTGGAAACTCGAAGAACATCTCTGGCCGCTCCTCACCGAGTGCCGCGCGATCCTCACTCCCCAGCCGCTCTTCTTTTTGATCAACGCCTACACCGCGCGCCTCTCGCCGACGGTCGTGGCGAACCTCCTCGCCGAACTCCTCCACGGCCGCGGCGGGAGCATCACCGCCGGCGAAGTCGGCCTGCCGATCAAGCAGGACGGCAAAATTCTCCCGTGCGGGATCTACGGCCGCTGGGAAAGCTGACACGGCTCACCGATACTCCGCCAGCTCGACGATCACGCCGTCCGGATCGAGGAAGTAACACAGCGTCTTCTCGCCCGCCGAGAATTTCACCACGCCCCGCGGCACCTTCACCGGCGCGGAAAACAGCGTCACCCCCGCCGCACGCAGCCGCGCCGCCATCGCCGCGATATCGGCCACCCGGAGCGCGAAATGCCGCAGCCCGAGCGTGTTCGCCCGCGCATTCTCCGGCAGCGCGACACCCGCCGGCGTCACGTATTGCAATAACTCGATGCGCACGCCGCCGCCGGGGAGTTCCACAAACGCCACGAGCCCCTTCACGCCCGTGAGCCCGATGATCGCCTCGATCCACTCGCCCTCCATCAGCACGTCGTGCGTCTTCTGGAATCCCAGCACCTCCGTATAGAACTTCACCGACCGCGCTAGGTCGGCCGTCACGATGTTGAGATGATCGATCCCGAGAATCATGCCCGCACCCTACGGTACGCGCTCGTCGCCGAGCAACGCCCGTTTCTTCCCCCTCCCCGCGCACTCCCTTTGTCACGTAATACGTGACAAACTCCCGCGCCTCCCGCGCTTCCCGCGCCTCCGGCATAATCCTTTTGTCACGTATAACGTGACACATTCCCGCGCCTCCAACACCGCCCGCGCCACCGCGCGCGCTCCCTCCGCATTTTCAGCCTTTCAGCCTTTCTGTGTTTCCGCCTGTCTCTCCGTCCATGCCCACGCTCGCCGAATCCTACTCCGCCAAGGCCAACGAACTCCTCGCCCGTGCTTGGACCGTCACTACGCCAATCATCGCCCAACTCGCCCCCGTCCTCGGCGCCTCCGTCGCCCGCGGCGAAGTCATCCATACATTCGGCTCCGGCCACAGCGAGATCATCGCCCGCGAAATCGTCGGACGCGCCGGCGGCCTCGTCTGCATCAGCTCCATCAACGACCCCACCGCCGGCTTCATCGAAAACCTCGTCGGCTACGGTACCCAACTCGTCGAACGCTACGACCGCCAATACGAACTCCGCGCCGGCGAGGTCGTCATCGTCATTTCCAACTCCGGTAAAAATGCCTCACCCATCGAGGTCGCCCTCCACGCCAAGAAAAAAGGCTGCGTGGTCATCGGCCTCTGCTCGCTCGCAATGTCCACCACCGCGAAGACCGTGCACCCCGGTGGAAAAAATCTCCACGCCATCTGCGACTACACCCTCGATAACGGCGGCGTCCCCGGCGACACGATCATGCAACTGACGCCCGAGATCGCGACCGGCCCGACCAGCACGTTCATCGGCGGATCAATCCTGAACTGGCTCATGCTCGGAACGATGGAATGGCTCAAAGCGAACCACCACGCCATCCCCGTCCTCCGCAGCCAAAACATCCCCGGCGCCATCGACCACAACCGCGCCGTCGGAGCGAAGTACAAACACCGCCTGAGCAAGCAGCTCGCGTGAGCGGTCGATTTTTGAAACGCGGGGGCCACGGAGCGCGCGGGGGCATCCGCAGTGACTCGGTTTGCTCTCAGCCTCGCCGCAGCTTCCGCGCTCTGCGTTGTTCGAAAAAATTCCCATGACCTACAAAATCGGCGTCGACGGCGGCGGCACCAAAACCGAAGGCATCCTCATCGATGCCGCCGGCGTCATCGTCGCGCGCCACCTCGCCCCGGGCTGCAATCCCAACATCGTCGGCCCCGAACAAGCCCGCCTCATCCTCACCGACGTCCTCGGCGCACTAACCTCAGCCCTCAGCGCTCAGCCCTCCACGCTCAGCTCGTCACCGATTGTGGCGACTCAGCTGTTCATGTCCGGCCTCCCCGGCTTCTGGTCGGAGGTCGCGGCATCACTCAAAGATCTCGGACACGTCACCGCCGCGCTCGACTCGCTACCGATCCTCGAACTCGCGACCCACGGCGCACCCGGTCTCGTGATCCACGCTGGCACCGGCTCGTTCGTCGCCGCCCGCGCACCCGACGGTACGATCCACTACGCGGGCGGCACCGGCTGGCGTTTCGGCGATCCTGGCAGCGGCTACGAACTCGGGCGCCGCGCCATCTCCCGCGCCCTGCTCGAACTCCAAGGCTGGCTGCCCGCCTCGCGCCTCGGTCCAACCGTGCGCGACCACACGCAACTCGGTGACGCCGCCGACGCCCGCGCCATCACGCGTTTCTATTATTCCCACGCCGAACCCAACCGCATCATCGCCGCCCTCGCCCCCGCCGTCTTGCGCCTCGCCGCCGAGGGCGACCACACCGCGCACCAAGTCCTCATCGAATCCGCCGGCGAACTGCTCGACCTCGCGACCCGTGTCGCCGCGAAACTCTTCCCCGACACCCCGCTCCACACGATTCCCACCGGCCTCAGCGGCGCGCTCTTGATCAATTCCACCATCGCTGCCGCCCTCGCCCCGCGCACGCGCTTGCTCCTCACACCCATCACCGCATCTCCGATCGAAGGCGTGCGCCAGCTACTCCTGCGCTCCTCATTCTCCCACTGAGCAGCGATTTCCCACCGGCGTATTTCTACCCGCGCCCTCCACGAAATCTGCGGTCAAAAAACGCTCCCTCCTTTCACTCATGTCTTCTACCCGTCGTCTGCTGGCTGCGTCGGCCGTTGCTATCGTCGCGGTCGTGCCCATCACCGCTGCCACGCTTGCAAAAAAATTCCCGGCCAATCCTCTTTCGACACCGAGCGTTACGTTGACGACATCGCCGGCGATCGCCCCATCGTCCTGGCCTCGCCCCACGGCGGTCGCCTACAATCCGCTCCACTTCGAGACCACGCCGACGGCGTCATCACCCTCGACGCCGTCACCGACGAGCTCGCCCGCGCCAGCCGCCACGTGCACCTCAGCGTGAGCCAACGCTCTCGTATAAACCAATAGGATACTGTTCCCGCCGCCCCATGCTCGTCCGTTTCACAAAAAATACGCCGTCCGCCCCTGCGGATACGCTCGTCTGCGAGCGGCCCGACGGCTCCACGATGCAGGGCGCGATGCCCCGCCAAGGCATCCTCCCCCACGACGCGTTTCATTTCGTCGTCGAAACAACACTCGGTTGGCGCGACGCGTTTTTCGGGCACATCGCAGCCGGTGCCGCGCACGACGCACTGCGCTCTTGGGCTCACGGCCCTCCACGTTCACTCCCAAAAAATAGCCAAGTCCTCACAGCTGCCGCGCTCGTCGAATGCCTCGAAGCCACCCAGTGGGGCGGCGCCCCCGACCCCGCGGTGTTCGCCAAAACACTCGCCGCCGCCTGCCGCCGCCGCCGAGTCCCACCACCCGACATCAGCGCCGAAGCTCTTGCCCGGGTCCGTCTCGCCCTCCGTGAATTCGGCGCCGCCTGGCGCCCGCTCACTCCCGGCCAATCCTTGGAGCGCACATTTTGATGTTGCGAGCGTAGGGCTGCCGCTCGTCGGCCAGCCCCTCGACGCGCATCTCCCGGTCGTCGCTCCGCACCGATCACGCGCCCGCTCGAAGACGGCGGCGGATGGCGGAGGCGGGTGCCGTCTTCAGGAAATGGCGTGGGCGCGGTCGTCTGCCCGGCGGCAGGAGCGTCGACCCGGATCTCGCTAACGCTCGCGCAGCACCCCGCGCAGAGGCGTTCAGCGTCTCCGCCGGAGCGGAGATTACCAGCAAGCCTGAGCGACCGCTGAAGTTCGCCTCCCCTTTTTGCGGTTTCTGTGCCTCTGTGCGGCCACCGACCGCCATGTCCGCCGTCACCCTTAATCCTTCTCCAGCCGCTCCCGCCTACCTTGAGGAATCCGCCTGGCAGGCCCGCGCCGCCGCGCACGATGCTCGCGTGCGCGTCTGGACCGAAGCCCAGCAGGCCCGGGCGTCTCGCGGTGAAAAACACCCCGTCTTCGATTTTCTCTTCAGCTACTACTCCTTCCGCCCCGCGTGGCTCCGCCGTTGGCATCCCGGCCCCGACCTCGCGCTCACCGGCGAAGCCGCCCGCGCCTACCTGCGCTGGTCCGAGTATCACGAGATCGCCGGTGGCACCGGCGTCCCGCCCCTGGAGTCTCCCGCCAGCCAGATCCACGCGCCCGCTGCTCGTGCCACCCCAAACCCGCCCGCCGTCACCCTCACCCCGCTCCCGTCCTCCCGCCGCCCCTACGTCATTTGGCTGCGGGCGCTCCTCCGCGCCACGCAGTCCCGCCCGGCCTTCTTCGGCTGTTACGGCCTCCACGAGTGGGCGATGGTTTACCGGCAAACCCCCGACGAAGTCCGCCACAACGCGCACCCGCTCCGCTTTGCGCCAGACCCACTCGCGCGCATCGTCGAAGCCGCGCCGATCACCTGTTCGCATTTCGACGCGTTTCGTTTTTTCACGCCGCCCGCGCGTCCGCTCAACAAGCTCAAGCCCGCCCGTGAAACCGTCCCCCAGTTTGAACAAAGCGGCTGTCTCCACGCCAACATGGACCTCTACAAATGGTCCTTCAAACTCGCCCCCTTCGCGCCCAGCGAGCTGATCGCCGATTGCTTTGCCCTCGCCCGGGATATCCGCGAAG
The DNA here is from genome assembly GCA_947467625.1 of Opitutia bacterium. Lineage (GTDB taxonomy): Bacteria > Verrucomicrobiota > Verrucomicrobiia > Opitutales > Opitutaceae > GAS368. Next base: position 5,160 of record CANIJN010000113.1, read on the forward strand.
TGGATATGCGCGCCAGCCCCTACGATCTGCGCGCCCTCGGCTTCGCCCCGATCACGATCGAAACCGCCGCCGGCCGCGCCGACTACGAGGCCCACCAGCGCGCCTTTTCCACCCGCGCCGAACCGCTGCGCACCCGCCTCCTCACGCTGTGCGAGCGCCTGCTCGCGTAGCCGTTCTTCCGTCGCACCGCACGAGAAGGGGTGGCACTGCATCGCCGCATCCACCCGCATACTAAGCCACACGCGCCCCGGAATTTTTCCGGCACACGGATAAATTGTACACGGATACATTGGCCGTTGCGCGCCCACGTGCGCCGTGCCTCGCTCCTGTCGTGCGCCCTGTGTACTGCTGCGAAACCGAAGCGATGAGGCGCAGTTCTGCCCAGCGCCCACCCCTCCGCTCACCCCGCGAACGTGTTTTCCCAACAATTTCGAGGGTACCCCTGCCAATGTCCCACCCCCTCGCTATAATCATGCGCAAACCGCCGCCCCTCTGCGCATGATTTATTACGCCCACACCGCCGAAGACCCCGAGGGCAAACGCCTGCCCGAATCCTCCGGGAAATGGCAACCGCTCCGCACGCATCTCGAAAACGTCGCGGCGCTCGCCGCGAAATTCGCGGCTCCTCTCAACGCGAGCGCCGAAGCTTACCTCGCAGGGCTGCTGCATGACTTGGGGAAATACCGCGCCGAATTCCAATCCTACCTACGCGGCGAACGCTCCAGCAGCACCGAGACCCAACACGCGATTTTTGGAGCCGCGTGGGCCGCCGCCGAATTGCGCCATATTCCCTGCACCGCTCTCGCTATCGCCGGCCACCACGCCGGCCTGCATAATCAATGTGACATCGAGGCCATGTGCGCCAAACGCGGTCTTCGCATCCCGGAAACCGTTCCCGTCCTCATCGGACTGCTCGAAAGCGAACTCGGCTCGCTTCCTTCACTTCCCGCGCCGCCATCGTGGATTCACGACGAGCACTCAGCCGAGTTCTACGCCCGCCTGATTTTCTCGTGCATCGTTGACGCTGACCGCCTCGACACCGCCCATTGGCCCGCCTCGCCACCTGCCGATACGCCGCTCGATACCGACACCTTGCTCACCGCAGTCCACGCCGAACGCACCTATAAAACCACCCACGCCAAAAACCCAGGCAGCCCTCTGGCCGCTCTTCGTAACCGCATCTTCGACACCGCCCTCGAACGCGCCACGCTCCCCACTGGCTTTTTCTCCCTCACCGTCCCCACCGGCGGCGGCAAGACCCTCGCATCGATGGCCTTTGCCCTCGCCCACGCCCGCGCTCACAGCCTGCGCCGCATCATTGTCGTTATTCCCTACCTCTCGATCATCGAGCAAAACGCCGCCGAATATCGCCGCATCTTCGGTGACAACGTCGTCCTCGAAAACCACTCCGGCGTCGCGCCTGACGACGATGCCAGCGAAGAAGAGAAATCACGCCTCGAACTCGTCTCTGAAAATTGGGACGCCCCCGTCATTGTCACGACCTCCGTCCAGTTCCTTGAATCTCTTTTCGCCGCCAGCCCCTCGCGTTGCCGCAAACTCCACCGCATCCCGCGCTCAGTTGTCATCTTTGACGAAGTGCAAACCTTGCCCGCCCACCTCCTCGCACCGACCTTCAACGTGCTCCGCGAACTCGCCGCAAACTACGGCACCAGTTTTATCTTCAGCTCCGCCACTCAACCCGCTTTTCGCCGCTGCGCCGCCCTCCCCGACGGTTTCCTCCCGACGGAACTCCGCGAGATCGCCCCGGCTCCCGACGAACTTTTCCGCGCCCTTCGCCGCGTCACCTATCGCCTCCCTCTTCCCGGTGAAACCACCGACTGGCCCACGCTCGCCGCCCGTCTCGCTGCCAACCCGCAGGTGCTCTGCGTGGTCAACCTCACCCGCCACGCCCGCGAACTCTGGGACCAACTCACCCAACACCTCCGCACACTCCACGGTCCAGACCTCCCCGCCGACGAAGCCCCCATTCACCTCTCCTCCGCGATGTGCGCCCAGCATCGCCTCGACCTCATCGCGCGCATCAAGGAAAAGCTCCGTCTCGGCCAACCCTGCCGCGTCATCGCCACCCAGATGATCGAGGCCGGCGTGGACGTCGATTTCCCCGAAGTCTGGCGCACCCTTGGCCCCCTCGATTCCATCGTGCAAGTCGCCGGTCGCTGCAACCGTGAGGGTAAACTCGAAAAAGACGGCGTGCTTAGCTACGGCACCGTCCACGTCTTCAAACCCGCCGACCACAAACTGCCTCGTGGCGTTTATAGCTCCGCCTCCGACCAAGCCGCCATCACTCTCGCAACTCTCGGCGACCCAGCGACCGCCGCCGAACACCTCGCCACTTCCTCTGATATTTTCTCGGGCTACTTCCAATCACTCTACCAAGTCGTCAACACCGACCACGCCAAACCCGGCGAAGCCACCATTCAAGAAGATCGTAGCTACCTCCGTTACCGCGAAGTCGCCCGCAAAGCTCGGGTCATCGAAGACTCCGGCACGCCCGTAATCATCTCTGGCGACCTGCGCGGTGGTTTGTGGGCCGAACCCCTCATCGCCGAACTCCGTACCCGCGTCCTCGCACCCGGCCAACGCCGTTTCGAACGCGACGACCTTCGCCGCCTCCAACGCTTCATGGTCAACGTGCGCCACCACAAATTTCAGCTTCTGCTCGCCCGCCAACTCATCCGCCCACTCTTGCCCAATCTCGAACTCTACGTCCTCGACACCGCGTGCTACCATCCAGCCCTCGGTCTCATCTTGGACAACCTTGCTCCCGACGACTTCCTCTTATGAACAACTCCAATCTCGTCACCCTCCGCGTCTGGGGCGACTTCGCCTGCTTCACCCGACCCGAGATGAAAGTAGAACGCGTCAGCTACCCCGTCATGACGCCCTCCGCCGCCCGCGGCATCCTCGAAGCCGTCTTCTGGGAGCCGCAAATGTACTACCTCATCGACTCCATCCGCGTCGTGAAACGCGGCCAGTGGATTTCCATCCGCCGCAACGAAGTCACCCGCGTCATCAGCCTCGATAGCGCAAAGACGTGGATGCACTCGCCAGAGAAAACCTCGCCCATCCAAGCCGGCGGCGGTGCCGAAGACGGCACCCAGCGCAACATGCTCGCGCTGCAAGACGTCGAATACCTCATCACCGCCGAGGTGCGTCTCACACCCCTCGCCCAACCTCCCCGCGACAACCTCGCCAAATACCTCCGCGAAATCGAAGGCCGCGCCCGCGCCGGGAAATGTTTCCACCGCCCCGGCCTCGGGATGCGCGAATTCGCCGCCGACTTCGATTGGGAACCCGATGCCGATGCCGCGCTCGCCCGCCGCGCCCGCGAACTCAGCCAACCCGTTCCCCAAGCTAACGAGCCGCTTGGCCTCATGCTCTACGATCTCTTCGACCACCGCTCCCGCGCCGCCGGTTTCCGCTGGCTCACACCCGACGAAGAGGCCCGCCAAACGGCCGACTTCGACCAAACCCTCACCTATCTCAAAAAAGGCGAGCAAACCAAACGCCGCAAAGAGTTCGCTTCGCAACGACTCCGCTCCACCTCCGCCGCGATCAAACCCGCACCCCTGTTTTTCAATGCCACCCTGAAAAACGCCCGCCTCGACTGTCACCCCGATCGCGTCCTTTCGACCACCCAAGGAGGCAACTGACCATGCTCCTCAAACACCTCTACGACTTCGCCGTCTCGCGCCACTTGCTGGACGACCTCGCTTTTTCACCCAAAGCCGTGCGCTGGATCATCGAACTCGATAACACAGGCAACCTCCTCGGCAGCGGCCCCCAAGCGACTGGCGACGACAAGCGGGGCAAGGAGTTCAGTTGCCCTCAAACCACGCGCCCCAAAGTCGCTGGCGGCGTCTCCGAATTCTTAGCCGATGGCATCACCGCCGTCTTCGGCCTCGACCCCGATCCCGACGCGCCGATGACCGAGCGCAAACGGGCCGACCGCGATGCCAACAACGTCGCCAAGCGCACCGATTTCTGGGCGCAGATTGCCGCCGCCCACCAAGCCCAACCATCGCCCGCGGTAACTGCACTCATCGCCTTCGGTGCGCGAGTCTCCGCCGCCCCGCCTTCCTTTCTCCGTTGGGGCAAAGACCAGAAGCCTGATGCAAAATCCGACAAATCCGCGTGGTGGCTGACCACCGCCAGTGGAACTGAAACCCGCCTCGGCCCAGAAAACTTCACCTTTCGCGTCAAGCTTACCCCACGCGGCGAGGGGATGCTCCTTCTAGAGGACGAACCCCTCCGGCAATTTTGGCGAGATCGTCACGGTAGCGAAGTCGCCGCCGCTCGCGCTGGCTTTGCTGCCGGCCGCTGCCTCGTCACGGGCCAAGATGACCAAAAACTCGCGCCCACCCATAACCCGAAAATCCAAGGGGTGCCCAACACCCAATCGTTCGGTGCTTCCATTGTCTCTTTCGATAAACCTGCTTTTTCCTCCTATGGCTTCGATCAAAGTCTCAACTCCCCGACCTCCGACGAAGCCGCGACCGCCTACTGTGTCGCCCTCAATCACCTGATCGGCAGCTCGGATCACTCGGTGCGTATCGGTCAGACCACCCTCTGTTTCTGGCCCGCCCAATCCTCGATCGCGAAAACGCCCTTCGCTTTCCTAAATCGACCCGACCCGAAAGTCGTTCGCGATTTCGTCCGCGCTCCATTCTCCGGGATCGAGCGGGAGATTGCCCGCCGGGACCGTTTCTTCGCCGTCACCTTGGCGGGCAACTCCGGCCGCATCGTCATTCGACACTGGATGGACATCAGCCTGGAGAAGGCGGTCGAAAACCTACACCAGTGGTTTCTTGATCTCGAAATCGCCACCCCCGAGCGTCCGCCCAAGAAAGCCGCCAAAGCTGGGGCCAAGGAAAAGGACTACCATCCGCTTTCCCTGTATTGGCTGGCCTGCACCACCGTCCGCGAAGCCAAAGACCTCTCGCCAGACACGACCGCCCAGCTCTACCGCGCCGCCCTCGAAGGCACCGCGCCCTCGCTTTCGCTGCTCAAACCCATCTTCAACCAACTCCATTCCCGCCTCGTCCGCGACGACACCTACAATCTCCTCCACGACGAAAGCCGCTTCGCCCTCCTTAAACTGATTCTCAACCGCCAACCCAATCGTTCCATGGAAATCCAGCCCACCCTCACCGCCGACACCGAGGACGCCGCCTACAACTGCGGACGCCTCCTTGCCATCCTCGCCGCCACCCAAGCCAAGGCCCACGACTTCAAACTCGAAGGTGCCGGCGTCGCCGAGCGCTACTTCGGGACCGCCAGCGTTTCCCCGTCGAGCGTGCTGCCACTGCTCATTCGCCTGAATCGCCATCACCTGAATAAAATCCGCAAGTCCGAGCGCTTCGGCGGTCACGAGCGCTTTATCCAAGAGCAGATCGAAAGCGTGCTCATGCTGTTCAAGCCTGCTCGCACCGGCCTTCCGCCTACCTTCCCCCGCACGCTCGACCTCCAAGCCCAGGGTCGCTTCGCCCTCGGCTTCTACCAACAACACGCCGCCGACGCGGCCGCCCGCCAAGCCAACAAAAAAGACAAAACTCCAGCCCTCGCCCCCGCCACCTAATCTTCGCCCACTTTTTCCACCATCCATCCCATCCAACTATGAGCTCAAATATCCTCACCAACCGTCACGATTTCCTCCTCCTCTTCGAAGTCACCAATGGCAACCCCAACGGCGACCCCGATGCCGGCAACATGCCGCGTCTCGATCCCAACACCAATCGCGGTCTCGTCACCGACGTCTGCCTCAAGCGCAAAGTTCGCAATTTCTTCGACCTCTTCCCGCCCGCTCGCGAAAGCGCCACCGACAACGGCTACAACATCCTCATCAAGCAGGGTGCCGTCATCGAAACAGAGCAAAAGAAAGGCGAGGTCGTCGCCGCCACTTCGCTGCCGCAAGGCTCTGACAATCAGAAGGCCGAGGCCGCGATGAAATGGCTGTGTCGCGAGTTTTTCGATCTTCGCTGTTTCGGCGGCGTCATCTCCACCGGTGACGGTGTGCTTAAAGGCTCCGCTTTCGGCCAGGTGCGCGGCCCCGTGCAATTCACCTTCGGCCAATCTTTCCACGCCATCACTCCGCTGGAAGTAACAATTACCCGCTGCGCCGTCACCAAGGAAGAAGACGCCAAGAAGGAGCGCACCATGGGCAACAAGCACATCGTCCCCTACGGCCTCTATGCAGCCAAAGGCTACATCTCACCAGCCTTCGCCGAAAAAACCGGCTTCACCGACGCCGACCTCGCGCTCCTCTTCCAAGCCTTGCTCTCGATGTTCGAACACGACCGCTCCGCTGCCCGCGGCGAAATGATCGTGCGCGGCCTCTACGACTTCGAGCACGTCGGCACCCAGCACGCCAACAACGCCGAGCAAAACAAACGCGAAGCCCGCCTCGGCTGCGCTCACGCCCACGTCCTTATCGAAGGAGTCAAAGTCGCGCTCTCCGACGAAGCCAAAACCGTCGGAAAAACCTTCCCCGAATCCTTCGGCGACTACGCCGTGAACAACACGTGGACTGCGGAAAATCTCCCGAAAGGCATCAAACTCCATCTCCGCCACGTCGGCCCTGATGCTGTTATCGGCCCACGCCAAAACTGATCTCGGCCTCCGCCCCCTTGACTTAGCTAACCTCTTAGCTAAGTCACTCCCCATGCCCGCTATTCTCAAACGCAAGGCCACCAAAGCCACCCCTCGGCCCGCCCGTCGCGTTGCCCGTAAACCGCGCGCCACGCCCGGACTCGCGGTCACGGCACCGGCCCCGCCCAAGCTCCCCTCCATCGTCAACGTCCACGAGGCCAAGACCCAGCTCTCCCGCCTCCTCGCCCGCGTCGAGGCCGGCGAAGAAATCACCATCGCCCGCGCCGGCCAGCCCTTCGCCCGGCTTGTGCCGCTCGCGGCTGCCACCACCGCCAACCCCTATCTATCCCTCGGCATCGCCGACGCTCTCGCCGCCTACGACCGCGACCACGGCCAGACCGAAACGGATTTCCCCGAGGTCTGGCTCCATCGCTCTCCGCCCAAACCGAATCCACTGGAGGAGTAAACCGTGCCACGCTACCTCCTCGACACCGACGTTTACTCCCAAGCCCTGCGCCGCCAGCCCGACCCCGTCGCCACCCGCCGCTGGCAGCGCGTCGGCGACTCCGCCTGCGTCGTCTCGATCGTCTCCGTGGCCGAGGTCGAATGGGGACTGCATAAACTCGCCAGCCCCTCCGCCTGGACCCGCTACGAGACGCTACTGAAACCGCGCCTCGTCATCGCCCCCAGCGACGCTGCGGTGTGGGCTCAGTTCGCCCGCCTCAAGGCGGTGCAGATGGGTAATGGCCGACCCGTCGCCGATTTGGATCTGCTCATCGCGGCGACCGCCGTCGCGCTCGGTCTCACGGTCGCCACCCGCAATGTCCGCCACTTCTCACTGATCGAGGGTCTGCCCGTTGAAGACTGGTTCTCCCTTTGATACCGCCCGCTCCGCCGCCCAACTTGACTACTTGTCCAGTTGGGCGCAGCCTCCCTCCATGTCTGCGCTGCCCACTAACCTCACCATCGGCGAATTCAAAGCCCGCCTGTCCGACGCGCTCGCGCTCGTCGAAAAAGGCGAGACCATCACCGTGACCTACGGCCGCAACAAAACCCCCGTCGCCGTGTTCGGCCCGCCGCCTCGCGCCCCCAAACGCAAACTCGGTCACCTCGCCGGAAAATTTCGCGCCACCATCGGTCCCGATTGGAAAATGACCGAAGAGGAGTTTCTCGGTTCATGAAGCTCCTGCTCGACACCTGCGCCGCGCTCTGGGCCTTGCAAGACTCCGGCCAACTCTCCGCCCCGGCCCGGCGGGCGCTGAAAAACCCGGACAACTCGGTTGCCGTCAGTGTGGTTTCGTTTTGGGAAATCAGCCTCAAATCTGGGCTCGGCAAACTCACCCTCCACGGTGCCGAACCCGAAGATTTCCCCCGCTTCGTCGTCGAAGCCGGTTGGAGCATTCTGCCGCTTTCCGGGGAAATCGCCGCCAGCTCCGGCCGCCTGCCCCGCCTGCCCGAGCATCGCGACCCGTTCGATCGCCTGCTCATCTGGACCGCCATCAACGAGGGTTTTTCCCTCGTCTCGGGCGACGATGATTTTCCCGCTTACGCGCCCCACGGCTTGAAACTCTGCTGGTAGCAGGGAAGGCGCCCTGCCCCCTCATCATGCCCCCGTCCGTTACCCCCAATCCCGCGCTCCCGCCCATCCACACGGTGCGGGGCCAGCGCGTGATGCTCGATAGCGATCTCGCCCGGCTCTACGAGGTGCCGACGATGGTCCCCAACCAAGCCATCAAGCGAAACCTCGCGCGGTTCCCGTCGGATTTCATCTTTCAGCCTACCCGCGAGGAACTTGGAAACTTGAAATCACAAATTGTGATATCAGGTGCAGAGCCGGCCGATTCTTTAAGATCACAAAATGTGATCTTAAAGAAACCGGGTCGTGGTCAGCATCGAAAGTATCTACCCTGGGTCTTCACCGAGCACGGCGCCATCATGGCCGCCACCATCCTCCGCAGCCCGCGCGCTGTTTCGATGAGCGTCTATGTCGTCCGCGCCTTCGTGCGCATGCGGGGGGAACTGCTCACCAACGCCGTCATCCTCAAACGCCTCGCGCAGCACGACAAAAAACTCTTGGAACACGACCTCGTCCTCCAAGACGTCGTCGAAAAACTCCTCCCCTTGCTCGACCCGCCGCCCGAGAAGCAAAAACCGTTTATCGGCTTCCAACCCGGCAAACGCTGACGGCCTCCGCCGCCCCTCCACACTTGATGCCCGTCGCCGTCGATTCCCTTCCGCTCTCGGCGCTCAACCACTTTCTCTACTGCTCGCGCCGCGCCTACCTCATCCATGCCGAGCGCGTCTTCGTCGACAACGAACACACCCTCCTCGGCAACCTCGCCCACGAAGCCGTCGACACGCCCGGTTACGAACATCGCGCCGGCTGGGAACTCCTCCGCGCCCTCCCTCTCTTTTCCGACAAACTCGGCCTCTCGGGCAAAGCCGACCTTGTGGAAATCCGTCGGGCAGATTTCCCCGCATCTAAAATTTTAAATTTTAAATCTCAAATCCACGACCTGCCGCCGGTCGTGGAGGCCCGCCCCGTCGAATACAAAAAAGGCCCCGCCCGCCGCTGGTTCAACGACCACGCCCAGCTCTGCGCCCAAGCCCTCTGCCTCGAAGAAATGTTCGGCCTGCAGATCCCTTCCGGCCTGATCTTCCACGTCGCTTCCGCCCTCCGCACCGAAGTCGTGTTCGACGACGCGCTCCGCGCCCTCACCCTCACCGCGCTTTCAAATCTACGATCTCAAATTTCAAATCCAAAGGCGCCCCCGGCGCAATTGAAGCCCCAGTGTGATGGCTGCTCGTTGCGCGGCGTCTGCCTGCCCGAAGCCTCTGCTCTCCGCCGCGCCCGCCTCTTCGAACCCCGCGACTACACCTGAGCTGTCTGCGCTCTCGGATCTCAAATTTCAAATCACCCAAACCCGCACCACCATGCCCACCTATCAACGCTTCGAAGATCTCCCCGTCTGGCAGGAAGCCATCGTCCTCGCCGAGCGTGCCGAAGATTTCATCACCGCCGGCAAAGACCGCATCACCTGGTCCAAACGCGACCAGCTTGATCGTGCCTCGCTCTCAGTCTCCAACAACATCGCGGAAGGCTTCGAGCGCGGCACCACCAACGAACTGCTCGCCTTCCTCTACATCGCCCGCGGCTCCGCCGGCGAAGTCCGCTCCATGCTGAGCTTCTTCGCCCGCCGTCCTGCGCTCGCCGATTTCAGATCTGAGATCTCAAATTTGAAATCCCTCGCCGAGAGCTGCTCCCGCCAGCTCGGCGGCTGGACCGCCTCCCTTCAAAATTCCGACATCACCGGCCCCCGCCACCTCAACGACAAATCCCGCGCCGACTACACCAAGCGCCAAACCCGCAAGACCGGCGCCGCCGATTTCCAACACCTCCTCTCGCAAAATCTCCCGCCCGACCATCCGCTTCACCCGAAAAATCGGCCTGCGACTTAACCCAGCGCGCGCGCCCCCGCCCTTCATCCACCCCGCCCTTCATCCACCAACGCCCTTCATCCACCAACGCCCTTCATCCACCAACGCCCTTCATCCTTCCGTCCCTCATCCTTCCGTCCCTCATCCATCCGTCCCTCATCCATCCGTCCCTCATCCGACCGCGAATCTCAAATTTGAAATTTCAAATCTGAAATCACGCCCCGCGTGCAGACCCTCCAAAACGTCCTCTACCTGCTCACCCCCGGCCTCTCGCTCCGCCGCGATGGGCTCGCCTTGCGCGTCGAACACGAGAAACAGCTCAAACTCTCGCTGCCCGTCCATAATCTCGAATCCGTCTTCGTCTTTGGCGCCGATATCTATGTCTCGCCCTCCGCCATGCGCCTCTGCTGGGAACACGGCGCGAGCGTCTGCTACTTCACCGATTGGGGCCGGCTCGAAGCCCGCGTGGAGGGCGTGCCCCAGGGCTCGATGATGCTGCGCCGCGCGCAGCACGGCGCCGCTAGCGATCCGACCCGCACGGCCGCCCTCGCCCGCAGCTTCGTCGCCGGGAAACTCCACAACGTCCGCTGGCTCCTCGCGCGCAGCGCGCGCGATGCCGCCACCTCGGAAGATGGCGACCTCCTCCGCACTGCCGCCGAGTCCCACGCATTTTTGCTCCGCGAGCTCGGCCACAACCCGCCCGACGATCCCGATGTGATCCGCGGCATCGAAGGCCGCGCGGCCGCACTCCACTTCGAGGTGTTTGCCCGCCACCTCCGCCCTGCCCTACGCGCGACCTTCCCCTTCGACGGACGAAACCGCCGCCCGCCGCGCGACCCGATCAACGCGCTCCTCTCCTTTCTCTACGCGTTACTGCGCCACGACTGCGTCTCGGCGCTCACCGCCGTCGGCCTCGATCCCTTCGTCGGTTTTCTGCACACCGACCGCGCCGGCCGAGAATCCCTCGCCCTCGATCTCATGGAAGAGTTTCGCCCGTGGGTGGAGCGACTCGCGCTCACCTTGCTCAATCGTGGCGAATTGAAAGCCGCGCAGTTTGTGGCGCGCGACGGTGGGGCGGTGGAATTGGCCGATGCCGCCCGCAAGACCCTCGTCGCGGCCTACCAACAGCGGAAACTGGAGGAAGCCACGCATCCGTTGTTTCAGGAAAAAGTGCGCCACGGCCAACTGGTGTTCATCCAAGCAAAATTGCTGGCCCGCGCGCTGCGCTCGGACGTGGACTACACGCCTCACCTGTTTGCCTAAACCCCCACCTTTAGGCCTGACGCTCCTCGCCCCTCAATCGTTCTCATTCTCTTAATCGTTCTCGTTCTCCCAATCGTTCTCGTTCTCGTCCTCAACCAACGATCCCAGAAGCCCTGACGCTCCTCGCGACGCCGGCGCACTCCCGCCGACCTCGACCTCGACCTTGCGACGAAAATCCCTGGCGCTCTCCGCCGCCTCACTCCTGCTGAACCCACCCCCATGTTTCTGCTCATCACCTACGACGTCAGTACCCGTGAAGAACGCGCCGGCGCGCGCCGACTCCGCCGAGTCGCCAAAGCCTGCACCTCGTATGGCGTGCGCGTACAAAAGTCGGTCTTCGAAATGCAGCTTGGGCAGAAAGAGTGGGTGGAGTTGAAAGCACGGTTGCTGGCCGAGATCGATCCGACGCAGGATTCGCTCCGGGTCTACTACATCGATCAAAGCGGAAAGGACAAAATCGAGCACCATGGCGCGCAAGTTCCCGTGAACGTGGTGGAAGACACGTTGGCGGTGTGACCCGAGGGGCAGGCCGGTTCGTGATGGCGAACCGCACGCCTCGCCGGAATAGGCACCCTTTCGCAAGCCACCCAAGACACTGGCCAGCGAGGGAGCACCGTCCAAAAGTCGGAAAAGATATACCAGAGGTTTTCCGTTCTTTGACAGTTTCGCAAAAGCACCACAGAACCCCTTCGTGACCAGCCTCAAAAACGGGTCGCGGTCGCCCCGCTCTCACGAGCGGGGCGCGGATTGAAACACTAGGTGCATTTTCGGAACTCCGCTGACTGAAGTCGCCCCGCTCTCACGAGCGGGGCGCGGATTGAAACTCGCGAGTTTCCCCGAAGTGCAAAATTTGCGCTGTCGCCCCGCTCTCACGAGCGGGGCGCGGATTGAAACTCTGTTTTTGCTCAGGCTTTGTGCCTCTGCTTCCCGTCGCCCCGCTCTCACGAGCGGGGCGCGGATTGAAACATGACCACGTTACCAAGCTTGGTAATTTCGAGAGGTCGCCCCGCTCTCACGAGCGGGGCGCGGATTGAAACGCAAGTTGAGCAAGGGGCGCGGGCGGACGTGTTAGTCGCCCCGCTCTCACGAGCGGGGCGCGGA
>CANIJN010000114.1 GCA_947467625.1 Opitutia bacterium
CCTGGGGGACGCGACCGGGGGCCGACTTGCAAGCGGTGCGCCGGTTCCGGGTGCGCGTCAGCCGCGCAGTCGGGCGACTGGACGAGATGGAGCGCGCGCTGGAGGAACTTCGGGCGGCTGCGCCCGACGATCCGGTGCAGGCGGTCTATGGCACCGTGCAGCGCGCCCTCGCTGGCCGGGAGGATGCGGCGAAGGTCGCGCTCGAGGATTACCTATTTCGTTTCGGCGGCTCGGCTGCGAACCTGAAAATGGCCGCGACTCCGCTGGCGGAAATGGGCAGTCGCGCGTTGTTTGACCAGTGTCTGGTGGCGGTCAGCGAACGGGGTTTTCCGCCGCGAGCGTTTCAGGTATTGAATGTGCAGTTACACGTGCAGCGGGGCGAATGGGCGGAGGCGGCGAGGGTGCTGGGGTTGATGCAGCCGTCGCCGGGTCAAACGGTGCCAGCAACCGAGCAGGTCTGGCTTGAGTGGATGGGCCGACTGGTGGCAGCCGCGGCAGCGCCCGGGGAAGCCGCCCAGAGCTCGCTGTTGGAATTCTTACGGAGCCGACCTTGGCCGATGGCGGTGTTTCGCCCGGTGGTGGAGGCGCTGCGGCTGGCTGGTCGGATGGAGACGGCGCGCGCGGTGATCGCGCTGGCGGAGACGTCGTGTCCGGCCAGTCGCTGGCTGCAGACTCAAAAGGCCGACGTGGCGCAGGACCTCGCCGCGCGTCGGCCGCCCGAGCAGACGCCGGTGCCGCCCACGGGTATGCCGCCCAAGGACGAACGCCTGTTTTTTGCCGGGCTGGAGAAACTTTTGCGTGAGCGAAAATGGGCACTCGCGGCAAACGTGATCCGCGAGGTGCGGGCTGAATCCCCGCCCCCAGATTGGCTTGAGAAACGCGAGAGCGACCTGCGTTTGGCGGACGTGCGCATCCGGCAAGGGCAAGGGGAGACGCCTGCGATGCTGGCCGCGGCTCGGCTCTACTTGAATGGAGACGTGCAGCGTGCCCAGCGGATGTCGGAGCTGGCGCGCGAGTTTTTTGACGCGGGTGACCAGCCCGGCGCGATCGCCCTCGCGCAGGCGGTGCTGCAACGGACGCCAGACTACCCTCCCGCGCAGCGGCAGTTGGCGGCGTGGAAGCCGCGGCCGGCGACGGCGCAGTGACGCGTTGCGGTGGAGATGCCCGATTATTTTTTCGCGACCGGCCGCTGGTCGGGAACCGTGGAGTCCTCGACGCGCGACGGGGCAACCGCTGCGCGCACACGTCGCGCTGACCAACGGACGCGCGCGCCCTCGGTCAGCTCCGCACTCTGCGCGCCAACGTCCAGTGGGAAAACGATTCGGAGAAAAACTGACTTCACTGCCGGTTATATTTACTTCCGTTGAACGCTGGACTTTTCGGTAGCGGCGAGCGCCCGCGAGTGGACGGATCACCACTCGCTGGCGCTCGCGGCTACCCGGCAAATCACAGTCTGAAGCTTTTGGGCGATTGATATTATACCCGGCGCCAAGGGTGCCGGCGGGTGGGGCTCGCCATTTGAATCGTGTCGGGTACGTGTTCGATACGCCTTCATCCCCCGTGCAACTCACATGCTCACCTGGTTCAAGAATCTTTTAAGCCTCCACGCTGACGTCGCCGGGGTCGGCGGACTGGGGGAACGATGGGCGGCGGACTGGTTGCAACGGGAGCGGGGATTTGTCGTCGTGGCGCGGAATTGGCGCAACCCGCGCGACCGCCGCGACGAGCTCGATCTGGTCTGCCGCGACGGCGCAGTCTTGGTCTTTGTCGAAGTGAAGGCCCGCTCCGCCGGCGCGCTGGTGCCGGGCGTTTACACGGTGAATGCGCGCAAGAAACGGGTGTTGCGCCGGACAGCCGAAGCGTATCTGGCTGGACTGAGGGAGCCGCCCCAGACGTTTCGGCTGGATGTCGTGGAGGTGATTCTGCCCGGGAAGGAACCCGGAAAGGGTCGCTCGGGCGGCGCGAGGATTCCCGCGGAGGAAGCGATCCTGCATTTTGAGAACGTGCCGTTATTTCCGAAGTATTTTCGAGGCTGACGCCTCTCGTGAGGTGCACGGTGGTCATTGCCCTTGCCTCATCCCACGCGGAGTTAGAAAACGGTGGCGCTACTGAAGTCTCAGCAATCCTCTTCTCATGTCCGACTCACCACGTCATCCTTTCCTCCATGGGCTCAGCAAACACCGGGGCGCCCCGCCGACGGTGGTGGTCATCTTTGGCGCTTCGGGTGATCTCACCGCGAGAAAGCTGATCCCGGCGGTCTATAATCTGAGTATTGATGGTCTCTTGCCGGCTGATTTCTACCTCGTCGGTTACGGCCGCAAGCCGATCCCTGACGAGGAGTTTCGCACGCTCGCAGCGGGGGCAATCAAGGAGTTTTCCCGCCGCGAACTCGATGCGGACGCGTGGGGGCGGGTCGCGGCCAACACGAGTTACGTGGCGGGCGGTTATGATGAGAAGCCCGCGTTTGACCGGCTCGCCGCCCACCTTGCAGCGATCGAAAAAAAACTGGGTCGCGATGTGCAGCGTCTTTTCTACATCTCGACTCCTCCGTCGGTCTTCGGGCCGATTTTGCAGAACCTCGGTGCCAGCGGGCTCGCCGCGAAGCACTTGGGGCGACCGCATCATGCCAAGGTGATCATCGAAAAACCGTTTGGCAAAGATCTGACTTCGGCCCGGGAATTAAACACCACGATCCGTTCGGTGTTCGCGGAGCACCAAGTTTACCGGATCGATCATTACCTCGGTAAAGAGACGGTGCAGGACTTACTCGTCCAGCGCTTCGCCAACGCCATTTTTGAGCCGCTGTGGAATCGCAATTTTATCGACAGCGTGCAAATCACGGTGGCGGAGGAAGTGGGCGTCGGCACGCGCGGAGGCTACTACGAAGAGAGCGGATGTCTGCGCGACATGATTCAGAATCATACGATGCAACTCCTCGCGCTCACCGCGATGGAACCTCCGGGCTCGCTCGATGCGGAAGCGATCCGCGACGAGAAAGTGAAAGTCCTCAAAGCCATCCAACCCCTCACGATCGGGCCGGCCGGAGATGTGGCCCGCGCGCAATACGCGGGGGGCATGGTCGTCGGTAAACCAGTGCCCGGCTACCTCGAAGAAGACGGTATTGCTGTGCAGTCCGGCACGGAAACCTACGCGGCGATGCGGCTTTCGATCAATAACTGGCGCTGGCAGGGCGTGCCGTTCTATCTGCGTTCCGGCAAACGCATGGCTCGCCGGGTTTCGGAGATTGCGATCAATTTCCGGCGCCCGCCAGGGACGCTCTTTGCGGGTGAGACGGCGCGGTTCGACCTCGCGGGCAATACGCTCTCGTTTCAAATCCAGCCCGACGAGGGCCTCAGCCTGATCCTCAATGCCAAGGTCCCCGGTCTCGAGACGCGCACGCAGCCGGTGAAGATGAGTTTCCGTTACGCGACGACCTTTGGCTCCAACACCGCCGAGGCTTACGAGCGACTCGTGCTGGATGCGATGGTCGGCGATGGCACCCTTTTCATCCGGGGTGACGAAGCTGAGGCGTCGTGGAAACTGTGCACGCCGGTGCTCGATTATTGGCGTAGTGTGGGGCGGACCGGTATGGACAGCTATGCGGCGGGATCATGGGGACCACCGAGCGCGGATGCCCTCCTCTCCAAGCAACAGCACATCTGGCGCCAGCCTTAAGCGAACCTATGTCCGCCATTTTCGAATCGCTGCCCGGCATTGAAGTCCCTGTCAGTGCGATCTCCGGCCATCTCGCTAAGCTGTGGACGAATGATCGTGCTGACGGCGGAGCCGCTCCCGACCCGGAAGGCGCGAGGGCCACCCAGCTCAACGTCGTGATGCACTTCGGGCTTAACACGACGCCGGAGGATGCGGCGGCGCAGTTTCGAGTCATCAGCGCGTTTTCGAAACGCTACCCGAGCCGCATCGTCGTGCTGTGTCCGCTCCGCGCGGACGTCGCGGAGACGGAGCTGCGGGCGAAGGTTTTTGGGGAATGCCACATCGGCAAATCAAAGTCGGACAAGCGCTGTGTTGAGTTTGTGATGCTCAGTTACTCCCGCAGAGCGCGTCCCTTCCTCGAAAGCGCGGTTTCCGTCTGCCTGTCGACTGATCTGCCGCTCTACTATTGGGCGCACAGTTTTTCGACGAGCAGCGGGTTGGCGGATTATCGCTTTCTGCTCGGCCGCTCGAAACGCGTGCTGATCGACAGTGCCCGCTCGCCGGCCGATGCGTTGGCCTTTCCGTGGCCCAACGCTTCCGCTCTGCGGGATCTCGTTTATTCTCGGCTCTTGCCGGTGCGTCAGGGCATCGGTCAATTTCTATCGGTCTATCCGCCAGCGTTATTGGTGGACGGCCTGCGCGCGGTGACGATTCAACACGCGGCGGCGCTGGTGGCCGAGAGCCATGTAGTGAGTAACTGGTTAAGTCGGCGTCTCGCGGCCTGTGGAGCGGATCTGGCGCGGATCAATTTCGTGGCGGGCACGCGGCCGGCCGAGCTGACGGCCGGGCTCGTAGTGAGTTTCGACTACACGACTGCCGGACGCTTCTTCCGGTGGACGGGCGATTTTGCGGAGGGTCAGGCGCTGTTTGAGGCCGACTTCGGGTCGGGCCGCACGACCTTGGCTGCCGCCACGAGTCTCCTGAGTCCGGAGAACGCGCTGAGCGAAGCGATGTTTTTTTGAGCGAGTTGCCGACCAGCGACGCGGGATTCACGGCGTGCTTTTCATCTGCTGGCGCGCGAGCCAGGGGTCTACTTGGGTGAGTAAAAACTGCGCCCAAGCGCCTCGCAGGCGGAGGGGCCATGTTTGCTGCTCCCGCCAGTCGGATTGAGCGGGCGTCGACGTTGGCGGTGCCGGCAAACACCGCGTCGTCGATGATCCCGAGCTTCTCGTGAAGGATCTGTGGTTGATATTCTCAGATGCGCACTCCGGCTCTGAGCAACGAGCCGTAAGCGATGCGGGCGGCGCGTTGCGCGAGGGGCGCGGTGGCCGCGGGAAACATCCCGGTGGAGCGGCCACCGGTTTCGTTTTTCGCGTATTCAGCCCACTACACGCAGCACCGCATACGTGCGCTTGCCCTTGCGCAACAGGACGTATTTTCCGAAGAGCAGATCGTGGGCCGTGACGACGCGCGCAGCATCGGCGGCGCGTACGTTGTTCACGGAGATCCCGCCGCCCTCGATATCTTTGCGCGCCTGACCACGGGATGGCGCGAGGCCGGCGTGGACGAGGAGGTCGAGCAGGGGAGTGCCGGGGGCGTCGAGCTTGGCGCGTTCGAAGTCCTTAGTCGGGATTTCTCCCACGACGTCTTGGAAAACGGCGTCGCTCACGCCGTCGAGACCGCCGCCAAACATGATCTCGCTGGCACGCAGCGCGTCGTCGCAGGCAGATTTTCCGTGGACGAGGGTGGTGACTTCGCGAGCGAGCGTTTTCTGCGCAGCCCGTGCGCCCGGGTTGTTTTTCATCTCGGTGGCGAGGGCGCCAATCTCTTCCTGCGAGAGAAACGTGAGCACTTTGAGGAGTTTCACGACGTCGGCGTCCTCGGCTTGGACGAAAAACTGGTAGAAACGATAAGGCGTGGTGCGCACCGGATCGAGCCACACGGCACCGCTCGCGGATTTACCGTATTTGGTGCCGTCGCTCTTGGTGAGCAAAGGAAACGTCAGACCCCAGGCGGGCACGCCCAGTTTTTTGCGGATGAGATCGGTGCCGGCGGTGATATTACCCCATTGGTCGGTGGCCCCGACCTGGATTTCGCAGTGGGCCGACTGGCGCAGGTAGCAAAAATCAAAGGCTTGGAGCAGCATGTAGCTGAATTCCGTATAACTGATACCGCCCTCGCTCTCGAGCCGTGAGCGCACACTGTCTTTGGCGATCATCTGGTTGACGGAGAAATATTTTCCGACGTCGCGCAGGAATTCAAGAAACGTGACCGGGCCCGTCCACGAGGCGTTATCGACGAGACGCGCGGGGTTGGCGGACGCTTCGAAATCGAGGAAGGTGGCGAGCTGCTTTTTGATGCAGGCGATGTTGTGCGCGACCTGCTCGCTGGTCTGGAGGTTGCGCTCGGAGGATTTGCCCGACGGATCGCCGACCATGCCGGTGGCGCCGCCCGCGAGGGCGATGGGATGGTGGCCGAAGAGTTGGAAACGGCGCAAGGCGAGCAGCGGGACAAGATTGCCGACGTGGAGGGAGTCGGCGGTCGGATCAAAGCCGCAATAGAGCGTGGTCGGGCCCTCGGCCAGGCGCTTGGTCAGCGCGTCAAGATCGGTGCAGTCGGCGTAGAGGCCGCGCCAGTGGAGTTCGTCGAGGAGCGTCATTGCGAAAAGGGAAATTAAACGGGCCGGGAGAGTGGGCGCGCAAGAGTGTTTCTGAGCATGCGGACGCATGAAAAAGAAAGACCGCGGCAATTCGGAAAAACGGTTTGCGGCGGTGGCGGGCGCGCCTCAACGTGATCGTTCTTGCTGTGCGACAATCGTGCGGCCCTCGAAAAACAACCTCACCACATTCCTCCCATGCCTATTGCTGTCGGCTCCAAAGCTCCTGATTTCAACCTCAAGTCGAAGACCGCGGACGGTCTCGTCGACGTCAAGCTGAGCGCCAATTTCGGCCAAAAACAGACCGTGATCCTTTTTTTCCCGCTAGCCTACACGGGCGTCTGCACGCAGGAAATGTGCGACCAGACGAGCGGCCTGCCCGAATATGAGAACCTCGGTGCGGCGGTTTATGCGATCAGCGTCGACAGTCCGTTCACCCAAGAGGCGTGGGCCAAGACGAACAAGATTGGTATCACCCTGCTTTCCGATTTGAACAAGGAGACGACCAAGGCTTACGGCGTGCTCTTCCCGATGTTGGCTGGGATCGGAGATACTTCGGCCCGGGCGGCGTTTGTGATCGGTCAGGATGGAGTGGTAAAATACGCCGAGCAGACCGCGACGCCGAAGGATTTGCCCAATTTCGCGGCGGTGAAGGCGGCGCTCGCCCGCTGAAGATTTCCCGGGCGGGTCACGCGCGACCCGCCCTCTCTGTCTCTCTTTCCGCATATTTTCCATGAGCCTTCCGAATCCCTTCAATACCCTGCAGACGTTCTCCGCCAACGGAGCGTCGCATAAATTCTATTCCCTGCCTGCGCTGGAGCAGGCCGGCTTTAAGGTTTCGCGCCTGCCGGTCTCGATCCGCCTCGTGCTGGAGTCGCTGCTGCGCAATTGCGACGGCAAGCGCGTCGCCGAGCCCGCCATCCGGGACCTCGCGAGTTGGAATGCGCAGGCCCCGCGCACGGAGGAGATCCCCTTCGTCGTCGCGCGCATTGTATTGCAGGACTTCACTGGGGTGCCGCTGCTGGTCGATCTGGCCGCGATGCGCTCGGCGGTCGTGAAGCTCGGGAAGAATCCGAAGATCATCGAACCGCTCGTCCCCGTTGACCTCGTCGTCGACCACTCGGTGCAGGTGGATTTCGCGGGCACGCCCGATGCTTTGGCGAAAAACCTTGATCTTGAGTTTACGCGCAATCGCGAGCGCTACGAATTTTTGAAGTGGGGTATGCAAGCGTTCGATACGTTTAAGGTCGTGCCGCCGGGCATCGGCATCGTCCATCAGGTGAACTTGGAGTATCTCGCCAAGGGCGTGCTCAGCGATCGCGAGGGGGTTACCTTCCCGGACACCTTGGTGGGCACCGACTCGCACACCACGATGATCAATGGTCTCGGGATCGTGGGTTGGGGCGTCGGCGGCATCGAGGCCGAGGCGGGAATGCTCGGACAGCCCGTTTATTTTCTCACGCCTGACGTCGTCGGGGTGCATCTGACCGGTGCGCTGCGCGAAGGCGTCACGGCCACGGACATGGCGCTCACGCTCACGCAGATCCTGCGCAAGGCGAAGGTCGTCGGGAAATTCGTCGAGTTTTACGGACCGGGAGCGGCGGCGCTGCCCGTGGTTGATCGCGCGATGATCGCCAACATGGCGCCCGAATATGGTGCGACGATGGGCTTTTTCCCGATCGACGCCGAATGCTCGAATTATTTACGCGCCACGGGCCGCGACGAGCAGCATGTCGCGCTTTACGAAGCTTACTATCAGGCGCAGGGCCTGTGGGGCATTCCGCAGGCAGGTGCGATCGACTACTCGCAGGACCTCGCGCTCGATCTCGCCACCGTGGTGCCCAGCGTGGCCGGCCCCAAGCGTCCGCAGGACCGCATCGAGCTGCCGAATTTGCAGCGGGAATTTTTCGCGGCCTATCAGCGCCCGGTTGCGGAAAATGGTTTCGGTAAGATGCGCGCCGACTATGCGAAGTCCGTGAAGGTCGAGACTACGGCGAAGAAAAAGGCGAAGCTCGCCAGTGGCTCTGTGGTCATTGCGGCGATCACCAGTTGTACGAACACCTCTAATCCGAGTGTCATGCTCGCGGCAGGGTTGCTGGCGAAAAAAGCGGTGGAGAAAGGTCTGAAGGTAAATCCCGCCGTGAAGGCGTCCCTCGCGCCCGGCTCGCGGGTGGTGACCGACTACCTCAAGAAGACCGGTCTTCAGACCTACCTGAACAAGCTGCGCTTCAATACCGTCGGCTACGGCTGCACGACCTGTATCGGTAACTCCGGTCCGCTCGACGCCAATATCGAGGAAGCGGTCGTGAAGAACGACCTGATCACCGCCTCCGTGCTCTCGGGCAATCGCAACTTCGAGGCGCGGGTGCACCAGAATGTGAAGTCAAACTTTCTGATGTCGCCGCCGCTGGTGGTGGCCTTCGCGCTCGCCGGGCGGGTCGATCTCGACCTCTCCTGCGAGCCGCTCGGCACGGGCAAAGACGGCGCGCCGGTTTACCTCGCCGACATTTGGCCGACGCTGGAGGAAGTGCGCGACACCATGCAGGCCGCGTTGAAGCCGGAAGTCTTCCGGAAGCTCTACAAGAATTTTGCGGAGCAAAATCCAAAGTGGAACGAGATCCCGGCCTCGACGGGCAACGTTTACACGTTTGATTTGAAATCAACCTACATCCAAGAGCCGCCGTTCTTCGCGGGCTTCTCGATGCAGCCCGGCACGATTCAGCCGATCACCGGCGCGCGTGCGCTCGGCATCTTTGGCGACTCGGTGACCACGGACCACATCTCACCGGCCGGTGCGATTAAGAAGAGCTCGCCCGCCGGTCGTTTTCTCGTGGAGAACGGCGTCGCCTTCGAGGATTTCAACTCCTACGGCTCGCGGCGCGGCAATGATCGCATCATGACCCGCGGCACGTTTGCCAATGTGCGGATCAAGAATCTGATGCTCGGCGGCGAAGAAGGCGGCAATACGCTGGGTGCCGACGGGGCCAAGACGTCGATCTACGATGCGTCAATGGCGCACCAGCAAGCGGGCACGCCGCTGATCATTCTCGCCGGGCAAGAATATGGCACGGGTTCATCGCGGGATTGGGCGGCGAAGGGAACGAACCTCTTGGGCGTCAAGGTCGTGGTCGCACAGAGCTTCGAACGCATTCACCGTTCCAACCTCGTCGGCATGGGTGTGCTGCCGCTGCAGTTCAAAGAAGGCACGACCGCGGCGTCGCTGCTGCTCGATGGTCAAGAGACCTATGACATCGTCGGCCTCAGTCCGGATATCAAACCGCAGCAGGACCTCGTGCTGCACATCACGCGTAAAAACGGCGATGTGCTCGATGTGCCGGTGCGCTGCCGCATCGATACGCCGATCGAGATCGATTATTACCAACACGGCGGGATTTTGCCCTACGTGCTCCGTCAAATTGTTGCTAAAAACTGAGTGGACTGGAACGCCCTCGCCCGATTCGGGTGAGGGCGATTTCGCCCGATCGAAAGATATTTTCGCAAATCTGTGCGTCGCACTTGCTGAGTGACGGCCCGAGCGATCGCGCTTGAGCCGTCCTCCGGCGGGTCGATTCTGTTCCTCCTCTGTTCGCAATGTCCGTGCCCGCCGCCAAGCCTGTCTACCTCGTCGATGCTTCGTCCGACCCCGTGGTCGTCCGGGTCGACGGCCGCGCGAGTTTTCAGAACAGCGGATGTTTGCGCGATTTCATCAGCGAGCTGCTGCAGCAGGGCCGGCGACGATTCGTGCTCGATTTCCAGAACTGTGTGAGCATGGACAGCACGTTTCTCGGCGTGCTAGCGGGGGCAGCGCTGGAGCTGCGCAAGACGGTGCCGCGGGGCAGCTTGGTTTTGGCGCGGGTGGGTGAGCGCAACTTCGAGCTGATTCGCAATCTCGGCCTGCATCGTCTGTTGATTGTGGATGCGGGGGACTTTACCCAGTGCGTGAGCAAGTGCGACACGGTGTTGGCCGGCGCGCAGCACACGGAATTGGAGAGTGCCCGGCTCGTGCTCGAGGCGCATGAGAATCTCGTGGCGGTCGATGAGTCGAATCGGAATAAATTCCAAGACGTGCTGACATTTTTGAAGAGTCGCGTTGCGCAGCAGTGAGGCGTTGCTCGATCGCAGTACCGCCGAGCACGGATGGGGCGGTGCGGATCAGGGCGGGTAAATCGCGGAAAATCTTTTGCTTCTCCGCGTAGGCTCGTCTCATTCTGGCTTACCATGTCCCTCGACAACGCCCACACCGCTCGCCTTGACCGCTTCACACTGCCCGACGCGGGCGGTCATTTCGGTGGTTACGGTGGCGTGTATGTGCCGGAGACGCTCATGACCGCGCTCCAGGACTTGGGTGCCGCTTACGATTTGGCGCGAAAAGACCCGGTGTTTCTCACGGAGTTGCGGCACCACTTGAAGGAGTTTGCGGGGCGTCCGACCGAGCTGTGTTTCGCCGCGCGACTCACGGAGCATTGTGGCGGAGCCAAAATCTATCTGAAGCGGGAAGACTTGCTCCACACCGGAGCGCACAAAATCAACAATGCGCTGGCGCAGGCCTTACTCGCGCGACGGATGGGCAAGAAACGGATTATCGCGGAGACCGGCGCGGGGCAGCATGGCGTCGCCACCGCGGCGGCGTGCGCCAAGTTTGGTCTGGATTGTGTCGTGTACATGGGGGCGCACGACATGGAGCGGCAGTCGCTCAATGTGTTTCGCATGCGACTGATGGGTGCCGAGGTGCGCGGAGTGACCGCGGGCCAACAAACGCTCAAGGAGGCGATCAATGAGGCGATGCGGGACTGGGTCACGAATGTCCGCAGCACGCACTACATCCTGGGCACCGCCTATGGCTCCCATCCCTATCCGATGATGGTGCGGGATTTTCACCGCGTCATTGGCCAAGAGGCGAAGGAGCAGATCCTCGCCCGGGAAGGGCGGCTACCGGACGAGCTCATTGCCTGCGTCGGCGGCGGCAGCAACGCGATCGGCCTGTTTTTCGAATTCCTCGAGGACACGAACGTGCGGATGATTGGCGTGGAGGCCGGTGGGCACGGCATCAAGCGCGGCGAGCACGCGGCGCGTTTTGCCGGAGGACGCCTCGGGGTGCTCCAAGGCTGCAAGACGTTTCTCCTGCAGGATGCGGAAGGGCAGATCGAGTCGACGCACTCGGTGAGCGCGGGACTCGATTACGCGGCGGTGGGTCCGGAGCACGCGTTCTATCGCGACCGCGGCCGTATCGAGTTTGCTTATGCGACCGACGATGAGGTCATGGCGGCCTTTCAACTCTGTTCGCGGCTGGAGGGCATCATCCCCGCGCTCGAATCGACGCACGCGATCGTCGAGGGTATGAAGCGGGCTAAGGCGTTGGCCAAGGACAAGGTGATCATCATCAATCTCTCGGGGCGCGGCGACAAAGACGTGCAGCAGGTTGCGAAGATTTTAAACGTGAAACTATGAAAAGCATGACTGGCTACGGGCGGGCGACCGCGGAACTCGCCGGGTTTTCTCTCACGGTGCAGGTCAACTCGGTGAATCGGAAGACGCTCGATCTGACGGTAAAAATGCCAGAGGAGTGGGACAGCCTCGAACCGCTCGTGGGTGAGTGGGTGAGGAAGTTCGCGTCCCGCGGCAAGGTGCATGTCGACATCGAACTGACTGGGAGTAAATCCGCGACGCAGGCCACCTGGGACGAGGAGGCGGCGTCCGAGGCGTTGGACCGAGTGGCGGCGTTTGCGGCGCGCAAGGGCGTGCCGTTTCAACCGACCCCTGAGTTATTGTGGCAGGTAGCGAATTCCCAGCGCCGCGAGAGTGAGCTGCCAGCGGCCGAGGCGGCGCAGGCTACGCTGACGGCCACGCTGACGACGGCTCTGCGTTCGTTTTCGGCCATGCGGGCGAAAGAAGGCGAGGCGCTGATGATCGACTTTATCAAGCGCAATGAGTTGCTCCACCGGCAGGTCGACGTGGTGGTGGCGCGTGCACCGCAAGTGCCTGCGAACTATCGCGAACAATTGATGAAGCGGCTGCGGGAAGCGGGGCTGGAATTGGATTTGAACGATGAGCGGGTGCTGCGCGAGATCGCGCTGTTTGCGGATCGCTGCGATGTCACGGAAGAGATTACGCGGCTGCGGAGCCACTTCGAGCAATTCGCCGCGTTGCTGAATTCGGAGGGGGAAATCGGACGCAAGGCGGAGTTTATTCTGCAGGAAATCGGTCGCGAGGTGAATACCATCGGCAGCAAGGCCAACGACCTCACGATCTCGCGCGCTGTGATTGAGATGAAGAACGAGCTCGAGCGAGTGCGGGAGCAAATCGCGAACGTCGAGTAAGCGCCGCGGCGGGTCAGGGGCCGAGGGCGCAGCGATCGATCGCGCGGAACACGGCGTCGAAGGCGTTAGCGTAAGGTCGCGATGGGGGCGGGGTCCATGTCGGCGAAAATTTGGTTATCGCCGCCCATGGCCCAAACGAAGCGGTAGGCACCGGTCCCGACGCCACAGTGAACGGACCACGCGGGGGAGAGGACGGCCTCGCGGTCGCGGACGACGAGGTGGCGGGTGGCTTGCGGCTCGCCCAGGAAGTGCATCGCGATGTTTTCTCCGAGATCGAAGTAGAGATAGATTTCCGTACGACGACTGTGCGTGTGCGGGGGCATGGTGTTCCAAAGGCTGCCGGGTTCGAATTCCGTGAAGCCGAGTACGAGTTGGCAGCTCTGGATGCCGTCGAGGTGGATGTATTTCAGAATTGTGCGCCGGTTGGCCTTGGTGACGTCGCCAATCGGGGTGGCGGAGACGTCGGCGCGGCGGGCGAGGGTGGTCGGGTGTTTCGCGTGGGCAGGCGTGCTGACGAAGTAGAACTGGGGCGAGCTAGTGGCGTCGGGTGCGGCGCGTTCGAAGCTGACGTCGTGTTCGCCGAGTCCGATGTAAAGACAGTCCAGGGCGGCGAGCGGGTGGGCGGTGCCGCCGACGCGGACGATGCCGGGGGCCGTACCGACGTTAAGGATACCGATTTCGCGGCGCTCGAGGAAGAAGGCGCTGCCGAGTTCTTTGTCGGCGGGGAGCGCGAGCGGTGCGGTCGTGGGGACGGCGGCACCGCAGATCATGCGGTCGAGGTCCGTATAGTGCGCGATGACGGCGCCCGGTTGGAAGAGTCCGCCGATGAGGAAGCGGTTGCGGAGCTCGACGGTGGAGAGGGTATTGGTGGCTTCGGGCGTGGGGAAATAGTGGAGTTTCATGGGACTCGATTTTTTTAACCGCGGATGCTTACCGATCAAAGGCAAATGGCACGGTGCGATTGGCGGGAAACCTCGAGCGGTCCGGGCAGAAAAAACCCGCGAAACCGGAGTGAACCGGGATGGCGGGGTGGAGTTTTAAACGGGCGGGGAGGCTCTGCTTACCAGCGTCCGCGAATGCCGGCGTAGAAGATGGGGTCGCCGAATTCGGAGTAGCGGCTGGGGACACGGAAGTTCCGATACAGGGCCGGATCGCTGGGGGTCTGGTATTCTTGACGTCCCGCGCCGAAGACGTTGCGGACTTGGAGGTAGAATGTCGCGCGCGGGCTGACGGTGTAGTTGAGGGTGATGTCAGTCTTGGTGATCGCTTCGTTGAAGGTGGACGGTGCGGTGGGCAAGGCGCCGAAGCCGGTCTCCACCTCGCCGGTGTGGCTGACTGTGGTGAGGAGGTTAAAGCGGTCGAGGCGCCAGCCGAGGATGAGGTTGGCGGACTTGGTGGTGGCGGCTTGGAGTTGGGCGAGGCGGACGGCAAAGGTCTCGCCGGTGACGCGAATGGCGGTGTAGTTGAGCTGAACATTCAGGGTGTTGAACGGCTTGGGCAAAAAGGAGAGCCCTTGGGCGTAGCTGAGCTCGAGACCGCGGACGGTGCTGCCGGCACCGTTGCTGGCGAAGGTGACATTGTAGCGGCTAGCGTCGACGGGGGCGAGGCCGTACTCGGCAGAGATGTCGGCGGCGTTGGGCAGCGTGCTGAGGAGGCCGACCGAACCGCGCGAGATGAACCCGGCCACATTTTTTTGGAAGAGCGACGCGGAGAGGACGCCGGAAGATTGCAGATACCACTCGGCGGTGACGTCGAGGTTGGTGATCTTGTAGGGCTGGATGCCGGGGTTGGGAATGCTGAGGGAGCCGGTGCTGCTCGCGGAGGAGGGATCGAAGTCGGTGACGGTGGGGATAATGTCGGCGAAATCGGGGTGGCCGATCGTGCGGCTCAGGCCGGCGCGGACCACGACGTCGGGGCGTGGCAAGTATTTGAGATTAATGGACGGATACCAGCCATCGTAGGCGAGATTGGCCTCCGTGAGGCGTTGCCGGACGACGCGGAGATCTTGGGCGGCGGCATCGAGTGTTTTCTTTTCGTAGCGGGCTCCAGTGACGACGGTGATCTGATTGGTGAGGCTGAGATCGAAGCGGAAGTAGGTGGCATCGTTGCGCTCCGCGATGTGGCGGATGACGTATTCCGTGTGGGTCGGGGAGAGCGCGCTGAACGCGTTGTAGGTCTTGTAGGGGCTGAGCCACTCGACGGCGCCGAAGCCGAAGCCGATGTCCTGCCCGCTGTACTCATCGTCGCGGTAGGGTTTTAGTTGGGCGCCAGTGAGTACGGGATTCACATTATTTACGCCCAAGCGGAGGATGTTCCGGTTGGTATCCTCGCGACGGACGCCGGTTTGGATGGAGGTGGGGAGCGCCCATTTGAAGGATTTGCGGTAGTCGACGTTGGCGCCTTCCTTGAGTTCGGTCGAAGAAAATGGGCGGGTGCGCCAAGCGTTGGCCGTGGCGGCGTAGTTGGTCAGGGCGCGGTAATCGGGGCTCACGCCGTTCTGGTTGACGCCGATTGTGGGGAGCGTGCGGTTGAGAATGTTGTCGAGGGTAACGACGGTATTGCTCCCGGCAGGACGGAGGAGATTCAGGCCGATGTTAGTGAGGAAGCCCATGCTGGTGTCGCGGTATTTGTTTTCCGCCTGCGACCAGCTGAGCGCGCCCCAGATTTTTCCGGCGTCAAACTCGTGGGAGAAATTGACCCCGAGCATATAGGTGGGGCCGGATTTTGAACGTTGGGAAACGTCGGTGGTGACGTTGCCGGTGCCGGCGGTGGAGACGACGCGGTCGGGGGTGAAGCCGGCGACGGGTGTGCCGGAGTTGAAGGTGATGGAGCGGCCGTTGAAGAGGAGGTCATACCAGTTCCATTGGCCGGTGAAGGAGACCTTGGTGCGCGGACCGGCGCGGAAATCAACCTTGGTGGAAAGGGATTCGCGGTGCGTGAGCTTTTGCTCGTCATACATCTGGACGTTGGCGAGGTAGGGATTGGTGAGGGTCGCGCCGTTGGCGGCGAAGTTCCACGAGTAGCCGACGCGCGGGTAATCGTGGGCGATCTCGGAGAGGCGGTAGCTGAGGTTGAGGCCGACCTTGTCGCTGATGCGGCGGGAGTAGTTGAAGTCGCCGTTGGGCCGGATGAGGAGCTGTCTGCCTTCGCCCCAAGCGCCGCGGCGGCTCAGGGTGAGGTTGTCGGCGTTGCCGGTGACGGAGACGTTGTAGGAGAACTGGGTGATGGCCTGGCGGTCGAAGGCACTCTTGGTAACGAGATTGACCTGACCGCCGGTGTTGTCGGCGGACATATCGGGCGTCATCGTTTTGAACACTTCGATAGTTTCGACGTTGTTGATGGCGACCTGTTCGAGCTCGAAGCGGCGGCTGTCGCCCGAGGAGGTGCCGGAAGCCATGCGGCCGCCATCGACGGTGACGTTGGTGAAGATCGGATTCATGCCGCGAAGAGAAACGGCGCGGGCGTCGTTGGCTGTATAGTCGATGCCGATACCGGGAAGGAATTTGAGGTATTCGCCTACGTTACCCTCGCTGATGTCCCCGAACTGGTCGGAGGCGGCGACGAGCTTTTGGTTGAACGAGGCTTTTTGGAGGGCGATGGCCTGCGACATGCCCTCTTTCGCGGTAGCGACGGTGAAGGCCTCGAGCATAATGGTGTCGGACTTGAGGGAGGTGCGGACCAAGGCGGTCTGGCCACCCACGATGCGCACGGATTCGGTGGCCGCGGTCATGCCGGGAAAGGAGACGGTGAGCGACTGGGATCCGGCGGGGACGCCGTCCAAACGGAAGACACCTTCGCGTTCGGTGGTCGCGCGAAGGGCGGTGCCGCCGACGGAAATCTCGGCCCCCTCCAGATATTTACCGAAGGCGTCACTGATGACGCCGGTGATGGTGCCGGTGGTGGCGGATTGGGCGGAGGCGAGGCTCGCGAAGAAAAAGCCGAAGAGGGCGAGGCACAGGCGGGCGAGGTATTTTGGGTGCGGGGGATGGTTCATGGGTAAGAAAAATATCGAGGGGCTGGGGACGCTACAAAAGCTAGAGTTGAATGGGTACTGGCGTCAGTCCGAACACAAATTCAAAGCGTGCCTGACGGTCTGGCGGTCGGGCCGGTCGGCGGCGAAATCCTGTGCGTGAGCGGGCGGTCGTCAGGGAGGGCGCACTCCCTCCACGGCGTGCCTCTGACGGCGCGCGGGTGCCCGGGGTGGTGGGCGAACGCTCAGCCCAACGTCCTTTGAACTCTGGAGGTTTCGGTAGCCGCGAGCGCCAGCGAGCGGACGGATCACCCCTCGCTGGTGCTCGCGGCTACTCGAAGACGAACACTCAAATAATGGGGGGCTGGGCGGCGCCAGACCAGGGGAAGCGGACTCACGCGTAGTGCCGCCACCCCTTCACCCCTTCATCCCTTCACCACGCCGCCACGCTCACGGCGCGGCCGGGTTGAGGATTTTCCGGGCCTGGGCGGCGACCACGCTCCATGGCTGGTCCGGGATGATGGGGCCCATGTGGCGCACCGTTTCGGCTCCGAGGATCGAGGCGACGGTCCCGCACGCGGGCAGCGGCATGCCGCGAAGATAGGCGGAGAGAAATCCGGCGGCCCAAGCGTCACCGGCACCGTTGGAATCGATCGCGTCTGCGATCGCGACGGGAGCGATGCGATGAAGTTCGGTGCCACGCGCGATCCATGCACCGTCTTTACCCAGCTTAACGGCTGCGGTGCCGCCGAAACTAGCGAGGCGGCGGGCGTGAGCCGCATAATCTTCGGGAGTTACGGCGGGGAGGTCGGGGAAGAGTTCGCGGATTTCGTCTTCGTTGGCGACGACGAGGTCGAGGCCGGTCTTGAGTTGGCCCAGCAGCCAGTCGCGGGCCATGCGGACAATTTCGAAAGAGGCGACGTCGAGGCTGATCTTACAACCGGCGGCGCGCGCAGCGGCGAGGAC
>CANIJN010000115.1 GCA_947467625.1 Opitutia bacterium
CTCATCAAGGACCTCGCCACGTTGCGCCGCCTCACGCTCACCAACGCGCAGGGCATCACCGACGCCGACCTGCTCGTGATCGCCGGACTCACGCAGCTCACCCACCTGGAAATCGGCAAGCTGCCTTTGCCTGACGATCGCATCCCGGCCCTCAAGCCTTTCGCCTTCCTAAAGTCCATGCGTCTCGTGCCCGCCAAGGTGCCCTTCACTCCGGTGCAACAGGCGAAGATCCAGGCGCTGCTGCCGAACACCAAGCTTGAGTTTAAATAAGCCGCGTCGCGACCGCCTGCTTCGCTTCGCAAGATACTCGCTGCTCGCCCGTGCGCCGGCCAGTGCGCAGCTCCTGGCCAACCGCTCCCCCCGCCGCGCAAATCCCGTTTCCTAGGAGTAACGCCAACGAGCTTTTTTCCTTAAAAAAGGCATGAACTTGACCGTGCGAGCCGCCGTCCCATGAATGCCCCTGCGAACACCCCGCACGCAGCCCCACTCTGTTTGCCAAGCACTATGTCCTTCCGCAGCCATCTCACCTCGGCCTCGGCGCTCGTCACCCTCGGCCTCGGCTTGGTCGGCATCTCCCGTGCGGCGGAGCCCTACGAAACCTTCATCGAGAAGCACTGCTTCCGTTGCCACGGTCCCGATAAGGAGAAGGGCAACCTGCGCTTCGACCGCCTCTCGCGCGACTTCAAGCTCGGCGCCGATACCCATCACTGGGCGGAAGCCATGGAGCAGGTGAACGCCGGCGAGATGCCCCCGAAGGAGGACCAGGAGCCCAAGCCGACCCAGGCGGAGATCGCCGCCTTCGTCACCAACCTCGACACCTTGATTAAGGAAGGCCGGGCCACGCGCATGGCGGCACGTCCCTCGGTCGCCCATTATCGTCTGAGCCGTAAGGAATATCAGAATACGGTCTACGACTTGCTCGGTGCGCGCTATAATCCAGCGAAGCCGGGGGAACTCAACGAGGACTCCCTGTGGCATGGCTTCGAGCGCATCGGTTCGGCGCTGTCCCTTTCGCCGTCGCACGTGGATCGTTACTACCGCGCCGCCGACAACGTGCTCGACCGCGCCCTGTCATCCACGACCGGCCAGGCCCGCAAGGTTCGTAAGACCGCATTGGAAATGAGCCGCGGCGGCGGCAAGAGCGTGCCGGAGGCGCTGGCGAAATTCGGCATCAAGCGCCCCGTGCGCTACCTCATCTTCCCAGGGAAGATCGAAACCGCGCTCACGACCCAGTGGTTCGGAAAAACCGGCCCGGAACACAGCGGGCTCTATCGCCTGCGCATCCAGGCCAGCGGCATCCGTCCGCTCGGCGGCCAAACGGCCCACCTGAGCATCGGCAAATCCACCGGCGAGGAGACCGTGGCTGCTGTCGTCGAGTTCGATATCTCCGCCCCCGAGGACAGCCCGAAGGTCTATGAGTTCGAGGTGTATCTCGACATGCCGGCGACGCTGCACTGGACCGTCGTGGCCACGAACAGTGTCGATCGGAGATCCGGAGCCGCCTTCCGCAACAGCCTTTCCAACGGCCCCGCTTACATCTTTACGCACAGCAGCGAGACCCAGCTCCTGAATGCCAACGCCCCCCAGATGTTCGATGACAAGGGCCACAGCATCTTCTCCACCGTGCTCGTCGACTGGGTCGAATGGGAAGGTCCGCTGGAGACCAAGGCGGAAAAATCCCGGCATGAAGGTCTCCTTCCGACTGCCGACGCCTCGCCCGAGGCCATCACGGAACACCTGCGCCGCTTCGCTGAACGCGCCTGGCGCCGGCCAGTCCGGGCCGAAGAGCTCAGCCAGTATCTGAAAGCCTATCTCTCCGAGCGCACCGCCGGTGAGAAGCCGGCCGACGCCTATCGCCTCGCCCTGCAAGGCGTGCTGACATCGCGTCATTTCATTTACCTGGTCGAGGGCGATCCGGTGGCCCGCGAAAAACTCACCAGCTGGGAGCTCGCCTCGCGTCTCTCTTATTTCTTGTGGAGCTCGATGCCTGACGACGGCCTCTTCCACGCCGCCAAGGCTGACGCCCTCAAGGGCGACGGCCTGAAAGCGGAGATCGACCGCCTGCTCACCGACCCACGCACCAGCCGCTTCGTCGACGATTTCCCCCGCCAGTGGCTCCAGCTGCACCGCGTAGGCATGTTTCCACCGGACAAGAAACTCTACCCCAACTACGACCCCTGGCTCGAGGCGAGCATGCGCACCGAGGTCATCGAGTATTTCCGGGAAACGTTCGCCAAGAACCTAGCGGTGGACGCCTTCATCGCTTCCGACTGGACCATGGCCAACCCCCGGCTCTGCGATTTCTACGGCCTGCCCGAGCCGCCATCAGACGGCTTCCAACGCGTCTCGCTCAAACCCGAAGATCATCGCGGCGGCCTGCTCACGATGGGCGCGGTCCTCGGCCTGACCTCCGACGGGACGCGCCACCGCCCGATCCACCGCGGCGTCTGGCTCAGCGAAGCGATCTTCGGCAAGACGCCGCCGCCTCCGCCCGCCAACGTGCCGGCGATCGAACCCCCCACGGCGCAAAGCTCCAAGGCCTCCCTGCGTGATAAACTTGCGGTGCACTCCCAGAACCCGAACTGCGCCGCCTGCCACGCCAAGATCGACCCCCTCGGATTCGCTTGGGACAACTACGACGCCATCGGCCAGTGGCGGACCATCGAGAAAGTCCCGGCCGGCCTCGGCGCCGATCCCGCGATCAATTCCGCCGGAGCGATGCCCGACGGACGCGCCTTCCAGGACTCCGTTGCGTTCAAGCAGCTGCTGATCACCGACCGCGACGCGGTCGCCTCCGCATTCATCGAACATCTCTGCACCTACGCCCTCCGCCGCGTCCTCACCTTCGACGACAAGGAAGACCTCCAGGCCATCGTCGCCGAGGCAAAGACGCACGACTACCGGATCAAGGACATCGTCCGCGCCGTGGCCATGTCCGACCTCCTTCGGAAACGATGAGTCATCAACCAAGGACCTTTAACCCAACACATCCATGAACTACCTCTCCCAATCTTGGGTCATCGATCGCCGCCATGCGCTGCGCGCAATGGGCGCGCTCATCTCGCTGCCCCTGCTCGAGTGCATGCTCCCGTTACGCGCCTCCGAGAAACGGACCGCCACGCCCCGGCGCAGCGCATTCATCTACCTCGCCAACGGCGTCCACTCGCTGAACTACCAGATCACCACGGAAGGCCCCGACTATGCATTCTCCCGCTCACTCCAGCCGCTCGAGCAACACCGGCAAGCCATCACCCCGATCAGCGGCCTCCACCACCCCGGCAACCTCAGCCATCACCACAATTGCATCAGCACGTGGCTGACCGGCGGCAAGCTCGGCCCGACGGACCGCAACACCATCTCCGTCGACCAGAAGATGGCCGAAATCACCGCGCCGCATACCCGCATCAGTTCGCTGGAGATCGCCCTCACGCAGGATTCCCTCGCCTGGACCGCCGACGGCGTCCGCCTCCCCGCGATGCGCCGCTGCAGCGATATCTTCGCCTCCCTTTTCGAAGAACCGAAGAACGGCAAGACCGCCCAGCGCCGCGAACTCCGCCGCAAGGGCAGCGTCCTCGACGCCAACCTCGACGAAGTGCGCCAGCTCGAAAAGAAGATGGGCACCGAGGATAAGGGCCGCCTGGACCAATACCTCACCTCCGTCCGCGAGGCCGAGATCCGCACCCGCCGCGCCGATGTCTGGCTCGACACCCCCATGCCGAAGATCTCTGCAGCGGACCGCCAGCGCACCAATCGCGACATCGCCCCCACCAAGGCCGGAGATTACTTTCGCACCGTTTACGACATGATGGTGCTGGCCTTCCAGACCGACACCACCCGCGTCGCGACTTTCAGCCTCGGCGGCGAGGGCGATGCTTTCGCCATCCCGGAGATCGGCATCACGGAATCGCGCCACCAGCTCAGCCACCACGGAGGCGACCCCGGCTACATGGAGAAGCTCACGAAATACGACACCTTCGCCATCGCGCAGTTCAGCTACTTCCTCACCCGCCTCGCGGAGACCAAGGATCTCGACGGCAAGCCGCTCCTCGACTCGACGCTGTCGCTCTTCGGCAGCGGCATGAGCTACGGCCACAGCCACGGCAACGCCAACCTTCCGCTCGTGCTCGCCGGCGGCTCGTCGCTCGGCCTGCGTCACGGCACGCACCTCGACTTCAACCGCAAGGCCACGAACTTCCAAGGCTACACCTTCGGCCAGGATGGTGCGCTCACCACCGCCCATTACCAAGTCTGTAGCCGACCCGTCAATACAGACGCCCGCATGAGCAACCTCCTCCTCCTCATGGCCCAGCGCATGGGCGTGGAGATCGACCGCTTCGGCGACAGCAACAAGGTCGTGACACTATGAAGCGCTTACTCGCCTGCCTTGGCTTCGCCGTGGCCGCCGCGCTGCCCGCCGCGGACGTCCCCTACCGCCCCGCAGCAGGGCAATTCCCTTCAATCGATAAGGCCCACACCTACCGGGGCGAGCTCGTGTTCGTCGACCACGTCAACCGACGGGGCAGTCTCCGCGTGCTGGGCGTCGGCGTGTTCCGGCGCAACGATCCTCACCCCTTCGCGATGCTACCCTACGGCATGGTGCGCTACCACGGCGCGCCCGCCGATCTCCGCGATATCCCGCTCGGCACCATCATGCGGGTCACGGCCTACCTCCCACCCGACCCGAAGCTCTCCTCCGTGCCCGTGCTACCCGTCGACAATAAAGACCGCGACGCGAACCACTATCGTGGCATCGGCGTCTTCCCGGCCGAGAATCACGTGCTGCTGCTCGAAGACGAACCCAGCTACTGCCTGCGCACCGGACAGACTTGGAAACTCAAGGAAGTCGATCTGCAAAAAGATCCGGGCATGGCCATCGCCACCCTCGGACCCAAGCAAGGCAGCGCAGCCGTGGCCACCGAAGAGAAGATCACCTTCGATCACTCCGCCCGCATCTGGCGCGGACGCGAGCGCCTGACCCTCGCCGAACTGATCGCCGAGGGCAGCTGGCCCGCTGTCGGCAAAAAATCGCTCGGCGACCAAGCCGTCCTGCTCGGGCTCACTTGGAAGCCCTGCCCGGACGGCATCTTCCTCCGACTTCATATTTCAGATATCTGGCTCGATGACACCTCGATCCAACGCTCCGCCCAAAATCAGACGGAGACCCACAAGGCCTTCATTCGCAGCCGCTGGATGCCCGCCTGGGTGGACGCCGTCGAGTATGGCACGTTCGGCCGCGCTACCGCGACCGTGACGTTGTTCGGCGGGATGGATCCGGCACTCTACGCCGACTTCCAGAAAGGAAACCCGGCGCTGATCAATGCGGCCGAGAATACCTTGAAGCACGCCGGTGGCCACTACGGCCCTGCGCACATGGCCTCGAAAGGTCCCATCGTCGAGGTCATCACACTCCCCGGAGCGGCACCCACGGGCAGCAGTGGCATCCAAGTGCGCATGGAGACCGATCTCATCATCGAGGGTATTCGGCCCGGCAAAGTCGTCCGTATCCGCCCCGCCGCCTGGCCGGCAGTCGACCTTCCTCGCGAGGAATATCTAGGCGACGGTGGCAGACTGGAAGACCGCTTCCCCTCGCCGGCCATCTTCCCAGATTACACGCGTTGAGCGTGAGGCAGGAGGCAGATCAGTGAAACGTTCTGCGTTCTTCGGTGTTCTCAAACGACGGTGAACTGACCAGCCGATGAGCGCCAATCATGGTGGCAAAGCGCTATTTCGAAACATCACCGTGGGCGCCGATCATCGGCGACGCGCTCACCCCGGGAAGAAGATCCCCAGCAAATTCCCTTGCAGCGAATGGCAAGGCTCACACCGCGGTGTAGCCGCGCAGACCGCGTGTCACTTCGGGCTTCTCAGGCCTGGCGAGCGACGTGCCGCCCGGTTGAGTGCACATTACGGCGAGGGCGAATGAGCGGCCGACATTAAACATTAAAGCCTGCCCTTTTCGCCTGTTAGACCCTTTTTTCCGGTTCCCGAAACCTACGAATCCACGGCGGAGAAATTCGGCGGCGATTATCCGGAGTTCGCGGACTACATCTTGAGTTCCACTCGCAACTACGACCGTGCCGCCACCGATCAAAACCCTTGCCTAAAACCCTTGCCCTGGAGGTGAAACGCTCGCCCACTCAAGCGAATCATCGGCTCTGACAACCGGGATTTGTTCTTTTCTTCACCTCTCAAACCCGTCGCGAACCACCCCGGCAGACAAGACTGCATCGCCCGATGCCGTCGTGGAGCCCGACGAACCGAACCGTTACCAACCACCGCTGCTCTATGAAGACACCTCCCTACCGATCTCTGCCGCATTGGCAGAAGTTAGTCGCGTTCGCCTTGTGCTGGCTTGCTGCCGCCCTGTCCGCTCAGGCCCAGACCACGGGCTCCATTCAAGGCCGGGTCTTCAATCCCGCAACGAAGGAGTACGTGAAAAACGCTGAAGTCCGGCTCGAAGACTCGAGACAAATCACCTACACTGAACGCGATGGTTCATTTCGTTTCGACAACGTGCCCGCCGGGCCGGCGGCCGTATCCATTTCCTACACCGGCTATAGTCCGGTGAAGGATACCTTTACCGTGAGTGCCGGCCAGCCGGCGGTGCGCGAAATCAATATCACCAGCACGGCGGCACCGTCTGCCGAGACCAATGGCGTGGTGCAGATGCAGGCGTTTACCGTCGCCTCCGAGCGCGAGGGTAACTCGAAAGCCGTCATGGCACAGCGCAGGGACATGAACATCGTGACCTCCGTGTCGTCGGATATCTTCGGCGATGTCACCGATGGGAATGTCGGTGAGTTCCTCAAGTATCTGCCCGGCGTCGATCTCGACTACGTCGAGGCGGAAGCCCGCGGCCCCCGCCTCGGTGGCATGGATTCCCAATACGTCGGCGTTTCTTTCGATGGCATGCGCAGCGCCAGTGCCGATGCCCTGCGCGGCGGCGGTGCAGCCGGTCGCGCCACCAGCTTTGAGGGGTTCTCCATCACGGCCATCGACTCGATCGAGATCAACCGCACCTCCAGCCCAGAAAACGATGCCGATTCGCCGGCCGGTACCGTCAACATGAAGACCAAACGCGCTTTCGAGCGCAAAGGTCGCCGTTTCGACTTCAACTACTCCGTCAATTTCAACGGGGAGGAGTTCACGTTAAACAAGACTCCGGGCCTGCGCGATCATCCGGGCGAGAGTGGCTACAAGTGGAAACCGAACTACTCGCTCGGTTACTCCGAGTCATTTTTTAACAACCGCCTCGGGGTGCTGTTGAGCTATTCGCATGCTGATTCTTACACGGAACAGCAGCGAACCACGATGGACTACAACCGTTCGCCCCAGGCCACTGACTCTCGTCCCTTGGTGATCCGTCAGATCGATATCGGTGATGGGCCCAAGTTCATCGACAAAGATGCCCTGCTCCTTACCGTCGACTGGAAGGTCACTCCGCGCCTCGTGCTGTCGCTCAATATGATCTACAGCTACTACGAGGGCGAGTGCTGGAACCGTAATTTCACGTTCGTCGGTGCGAACAGCAACGCCAACATCGCGAACGGTCGCGGCACCATCGGTGGTGACGGACTCCTCACTGTCGTCGCGCCGGCGCGCACGGCCACGGCGAACGTCGCCACCGTCAACAATGCCGGCGGCGATTTCGTCAAACTTGTTTACAACCGCCAATATGTCCCGCGTTTCGAATACACAGTCGGGGGCTTGATTGTCGACGGCGCCTTCGGGTTCTCGAAATCGCTCAACAATTACGAGGGCCTCGAGCGCGGGCTGGCGGCGTCCGAGGGCGGCAGTGTTATCGGCGGCTGGACTGCCACCCGCCCCAACGATCAGTCGTGGGAGTGGAAGGTCCGTCAGGACTCCGGTGCGGATTGGAATAATCTGCGCAACTGGAGCAGCACCGATGTCAGCACCGGCGGCACTCGTGCCAACAACGAAGGCCGCTTGTGGATCACCGAAAAATGGACCGGCAATCTCAACGCCAAATATGTGATTCCGTTCCTTCAGCAGTTTCCCACTTCGGTCAAGCTCGGCGGCAAGTGGGACGAGGAAACCCGTGACAATCGGACCACCACGGCGGGCAACAACTGGTCCTACATCGGACCGGGTGGTAACACGGTGGTCCTGAATGCCACCACGAAGGTATTTCAAAACGCCACATTCGGCAACTGGGCGAATGTCGGCCCGCAGTTTGTCTCCGGGCTGCCCTTCGATACCGGCACCACCAATTCGCTCAGCACGGTCAGTATCACCAGTAACACCGATCCGATGCCCCGCGTGAGCCGCTCCGCCGTCGCCGATCTCTTCAACGCTCATCCAGAGTTGTTCGTCGACACCGTGACGCCAACGAACTTTTGGACGGCCAACTACGCCAATACGCGCCACATTCGGCAGACCGTCAACGCGGGCTACACCCAGTTCGACACGCGCGCCACTTCGAAGCTGCAGTTCCGCTTTGGTGTGCGTGGCGAGCAGACGAAAAATGCGTTTCGTGAGTTCGATCCGCTGACGCGCGCCCAACTCATCGCGGCCGGATATACCGCTGACCCTGTCGCCACCAACAATGGTCGCGCCAACACGATCGCGGGCTTGCGCTACCAATACGAGAGCCAGCCAAAGGTCACCCGCCGGTCGGACTACGTAGATTGGTTTCCCTCTGCCGTAGCCAAGTATCAGATACTCTCGAATCTCGAGTGGCAGGCCGGCGTCAACAAGTCCATCTCCCGTCCGAATCTCGACGACCTCACCGGCCTCTGGAATACCAACGAGGCCAACCAGACCGTCACCACGGCCAATCCCAGCCTGCGGCCCGAGTATCACACCGTCGTGCAAACCCGCCTGGCCTACTACTTCGGCAACCAGTCACCGGGCCAGATCTCCGTCGCATTCATTCAAGACGAGGGCAAGAACTTCACGCTCACGCGCACGTTCACCGCGCAAGAATTTGGGGTGGATGATCCCGACTATGCCGCCTACCTCTTCACTTCAAAATCGAACGATCCCGCGCCCCAGAAATACCGTAATTTTGACTTCAATTATACCCAGACGCTGGGGTTCCTCCCGAGCCCATATCTAAAGGGCATCGGCGTGGGTGCAACCTACAGCCGGTCCTACGCAAACCAGCCCCGCAACTATCTCGCTCCCCATCGTGCAACGGCCTCGTTGAGCTACAATTACAAGCGGTTTAACGGCCGCGTCGGTGCGATCTGGATCGATGAACGTCGCGTCGACAGCGTTGACTACCGCTATTGGGGCGCGATGACAAAGCTCGATATCTCCGCCACGCTTCGCCTGACCAAATACGCCTCGATTTATGTGCAGGCGCGCAATCCCACGAATCAAAAGGACCTCTACTACGAGACCTACCCTGGCGACTCAAAACGCAAAGTCCTGCGCCTGATGGAAGAGTACGGCGATAACTGGGTCTTCGGCATCAAGGGCCAATTCTGACCGCCGGAAAACTCGTTTCTGCTTGGCGAGCGCCAGCCTGCAGGCTGGCGCTCTTTCTTCGGTGGTCCGAGGGGCCACGCCGGGGGCAGGTTCTCATGATGAATGTCAGCCGCCGAAATATGAATGGTTAACACCTGCCTCTTTTCCTCCTCGGGATGCGCGTCAGCTTCCGGACTATTTCCCCAAACAGGACCGCAACGCGCCTTCCAGCGTCGCCTGGCGAAACACGTAGCCGCTTTCCTGTAATCGCTCCGGCACTACGCGGGTGCTCGCCAGCAGCGTCGCATCCGCCATCTCTCCGAAAATAAGCCGGAGTGCACCCGCGGGCACTGGCAGCATCGCGGGGCGGCCGAGCACCCGCCCCAGCGTCGCGGAAAAAACGGCGTTCGTCACCGCCTCGGGCGCGACGACATTGACCGGACCGGCACAGCGTTCAGCGACGAGGGCGTGGTAAATCGCGCCCACCGCGTCGTCGAGCCCCACCCAGCTCATCCACTGTTGCCCGGTGCCCACGCGGCCACCCAATCCGGCCCAAAAGACGGGCAATAATTTCGCCAGCGCGCCACCCGTCGGACTGAGCACCACGCCAAAACGCAGCAACGCCGTGCGAATCCCCGCCCGCGCCGCTGCGTCCGCGTGCGTCTCCCACACACGGCAGACTTCCGGCAAGAACCCACTCCCGATCGCGCTCCGCTCGGTCAATGCGTCCTCGCCGCGTTCCCCATAGAATCCCACCGCCGAAGCGTTCACGAACACCGCTGGCTTCCGCGGAAGTTTCGTCATCGCCTCGACCAAGGTCCGCGTGGTGTCGATCCGGCTCCGCACGATCCGGTCGCGTCGCCCTTTCGTCCATCGTCCGCCTCCGACATTTTCGCCCGACAGATTTACCACCGCATCCACCGCACCGAGCGTGCTCACGTCGAGCTCGCCCGACGCCGGATTCCAGAAGACCTCCCCTTCGCTGGCCGGTCGCCGCCGCACCAGCCGCACCACCTGATGCCCTTGCGTTTCCAGCAAGGGCACGAGCGCCTTCCCGACCATCCCGGACGCACCAGCGACCACGATTCGCTGTGGCCGCACGGCTCCGTAGCGCGAGGCCAATTCCAAATCCGCCTTCGTGCGCTCCTGTCGCCAGGCAAACATCGCCGCGAGTTTTCGTCGCACAAAACTACCCGCGACTACCCGGCCGAGTGAACCGCCCGGCAGGCGATAGGAAATTTCATCCGTTAACCTACACGCACCCGGCCCAGCAGGCTCCATGCGATGCCAATGCTCCCACCGCGCAAAGGGCCCGGCCACCTGCACGTCGCGAAAGTGCCGTCCCGCCACGTAGTCCCGGTGCTCGACACGCCACTCCGTCCAAAACGGACCGACCTTATTGCGCACCGTGACCGTCGCACCATCGCGCACGCCCCCGGTGGCCTTCACCAACTCGACCCGCTCCCACGGCGGACACAATCGCGCCAGTGCTCCCGGTCGTTCGTGCCAGGCAAACACCTCGGCGGCCGGGCGCTCAATCCGCGTGGAGAGCGAAAACGTCTCGTCGTTCATGTTCAATCGCGCGTGACGGCTCCCGCGCCGCGCAGGTGCTTAAACGCCGCCAGCGCCTCCGCCCGCGCCGTCGCGTGATCGACGATCGGCAGGGGATAATGACCTTTCGGACCGAGCCGCACGCCCGCTTGCGCCAACACGTGCAGCGGCGCCTCCCAGGGGGCGTGGATATTTCCGGCGGGCATCTGCGCCAACTCCGGTACCCACCTCCGCACGTAGTCACCGTGGACATCAAATTTTTCGCCCTGTAGCACCGGCGCAAAAATCCGAAAGTACGGCGCCGCATCCGCTCCACAGCCCGCGCTCCATTGCCAGCCGAGCGTGTTGCTCGCGAGGTCCGCGTCGACGAGCGTGTCCCAAAACCACGCGGCCCCGTGCGACCACGGCAGACGGAGGTGCTTCACCAAAAACGACGCGACCACCATCCGCACTCGGTTGTGCATCCAGCCGGTGCGCCAGAGTTGGCGCATCCCTGCATCGACGATCGGGTAGCCCGTCTGCCCCCGCTGCCACGCCCGCAGCTTGACCCCGCCGGGGTCCTCGGCCCAAGGGAACTTCTCGAAATCCGGCCGCAGCGGTCGCTCAGGCGTATGGGGAAAATGATACAGCAGGTGGTGCGCAAACTCCCGCCAGCCGACTTCGCTGAGAAACACTCGCGCGCCATTGCTCGGAGGAAAAACGCCGGTGTCTTTCGCCTTCGCCGCAACCGCCGCCCACACCTGTCGCGGCGAAATTTCGCCACCATGGAGCCACGGAGAAAGCATCGAAGTGCCGTCGCGGTCCGGGAGATTTCGCGTCTCCGCATAGTTCTCCATCGCGCGCGCCGCAAACTGCTCCAGTCGCTTGGCTGCGCCCACTTCGCCCGGCTGCCAGAGCGCGGAAAATCCCGCGTCCCAGGTGCGCTTCGGCAACAACTCCAGCTCCGCGATGTCCAGCGACCGCAGCTGCTGCGAGGGCGACGCCACGCTTTTCGCTGTAAATTTCACCGGTGTTTCTACGGGTAGCGCGAGGCAGTGTCGCCAATAGGGGGTAAACACTTGAAACGGTCCGCCCGCCTTGTTCGCAATCGTGTGCGGCTCGTTCAGCAACGCGCCATTGAAACTCTTCACGTCGAGTCCAGCGCCGAGGAACTCTGCCTTGATCGCGGAATCCCGCGCGATCAACGCCGGCTCGTAGCGACGATTCCAATACAGGGCACCTGCGCCGGTTTTTCGCACCAGATCCCGCAACTCCTGGACCGAATCGCCCCGCGCGATCACCAGCCGCGACCCGAGCCCCCGCAACGATGCATCCAGGGCCACGAGGGCGTGATGCAACCACCAGCGCGACGCCCCACCCATCCGCCAACGCCCCTCAGCCGCGTCGTCCAAGATGAAAACCGGCACAATCTCCCCGCCACGTGCGAGCGCGCCCTGCAAAGCCAGGTTGTCCTGCAAGCGCAGGTCTTGTCGGAACCAAAGAAGCGTCGTTGAAACAGCCACGCGCAGAGGCAAGCGCACACCTCGCCTATTGCAAGTGATGCGGGAAAATATCCCGCGACCGCGTCGCGTCGTGCGCCGGGGGTGATCCTCGCGATCTTTGCCGAGGACGGAGTTTAACCTCGCCTGATTGGACCGCCATCCGGGAAGAGCGAACGGAGTCAGCGAACGGTGGCCCCGTACGGCTCGTCCAAACCCCCAAGCCTGACGCCATCGGCTCCGCTGACCCCATCGGCTCCACCGGCGACTCCCCGCGCCGCGCAGCTCGTCCACCACCACGATGCCCGCTGCCCGACTCGGCTGGGAACGCTGCAAAGAAAGGAAAAAAGGACCGAATTTTTATCGTAGTTTAACCACATCTCCATTGCGTTCCCCGCGACGACTTAATGAAGACCAATCCGATGACGCATCGCCCCCTTTGCCTGCCGATCACTGAAGAGGAAAAAGCCCTTGCGCACCGCCGCCTCTGCCTGCTCTTCGCCGAGACTTCGCCGGCACGGATCGATCAGGCCCTGGAGTTAACCGTCACACGGTCCTTTGAGGAAGGAGCCGTGGTTTTGGTGGAGGGATCATTAGCCGATGAGCTCCTCGTGCTTTGCTCGGGTCGATTGAAAATATACGGGCGCGACGCGACCGGCGCATTGCTCCCGATCGCCACGATCCACGAACCGGGCCAGCTGATCGGCGAGCAAGCCTTCGCGGTCGATCGCCAGTTTCGTAACGGGACCGCGATCGCCCTCGTCGCGACCAGAGTCGCCGTCTTACCGGGCACTGAGTTCAAAGCCCTGCTCGCTGGCGACGCGACGGCGCGGTTGCACTTGGCCATCTCGGGCAGAAGCCAGTCGCGCGAAAAACTGCTGGCCCTCTTCGGCGAGCTGGGCGAGCTCACCGAACAAGCGCCCATCGCCGCACCCATCCCACGACAATTGACGGCCGGGACCGTGCTCTTTTCGGCGGGAGATACCGCCGCCCATGCGTACTTTGTTTTATCCGGGGAAATGGGTTTGTTTCATCCCGGATGCCCCGTGCCGCATGAGACGATCGGGCCAGGTCTCCTGCTCGGCGATCGCGAGGTGCTCGAGCGCAAGCGCCGCACGCTCCAAGCAGCGGCCATCACAAACTCGGAAGTCCTCGCGATCGAGGCAGCCGAATTGAGCGCGGTCGGAGGTAAAAAAAGCTCACTCGGGACCATCCTCGAGGGGTTAGCTTACGTGCACTCGATACCGCAGTTCGGATCCGCTTATCGCTTCTTGGGCCACGTCAACGGAGAGGCCTGCGTCGTCACGGATTACCGCCAGGAGAACGGGCTGCGACTCCGCGTTCGGCATTTCCCGCAGCAACGTCGCACCGAAGCCGCGCGCATTGAGAAGTCTCGGGAACTGACCGAGACGATCAGCTCCCCCGACGGCGGATCTTCGCTCCTTTTAGCCGCGGGCACCGGCAGCCTCTTGGGTCTGGCC
Source organism: Opitutia bacterium (assembly GCA_947467625.1). GTDB lineage: Bacteria > Verrucomicrobiota > Verrucomicrobiia > Opitutales > Opitutaceae > GAS368. The sequence goes on from CANIJN010000115.1 coordinate 13,943, forward strand.
GCGCCCCAAGATTGGCCCCAGTTGCCCGAGGCCATGGCGCTCCTGCTCAGAGGGGGATCGCTCGCCGACTGGCAAGTCGACGCCTTCCGCGCCAACGGTGATGTGTTAATCGAAGACGCCTCGCTCCGCGCCTCCGGTGGCTCTGAGATTGTGTGCGGCTGCACGAATACGACTTCCGCGACCCTGCGTCGTGCCGCGGAACGTGCCACCACCGTCGATGACTTGATTCGCCTCACGGGCGCGGGCGGCATCTGTGGCGGCTGTCGCGGTCGGCTGCCCGCATTTCTCAACCAAAGTGATTATAACCTCTGCCACCTCCACACCGAGCCGTTGACTGAAGGCGTGCTCCTGGCCCGCCTCGAGCCCATCCCTCCCGCCGTCTTGCCGCCCGCAAAAATCGGCCAACACATTCGCATCGAGGCCATGATGGACGAACGCTGGGTGGGCCGGCCGTATACGCTCACCGCCTTCTCCCCCACCCGCTACGAATTGGGCGTTAAACTCGAGGAGGGCGGCCTTTTTTCCAACTGGCTCCGCCAAGCCGCGCCGGGGACGCTCCTGCGGGTCTCTGCTCCCTCCGGCGCCATTTGCCCTCAAGACGACGATACCCGCCCCCTCGTTTACTTCGTCGCCGGGATCGGCGTCACCCCGGCGATCGCCGCCGTTCGCGTACTCCGCCAACGGCGTCTGACGATCATCTACAGCTTTCGCCATCCCACGACTGCCGCGTACCTCTCCGAGCTGCGCACCGCCGCCAACCGCGGCCGGCTGCAACTTTTCGAACACGACACCGCCCAGCAAAGGCGCCTGAGCGCGGGGGACGTCGCCGCGTACGTTCGCGACTTGGGCTCATGCGAAGTCATCGTGTGCGGACCAGCGGCCTTCAACGCCACGGTCCTCGCCGCACTCGGAGCATTTCCAGAAGTCACCGCGAGCGCCGAAAGCTTTGACCATCCTCAGCGCGGCGAGGGCGCCCAACTCGCACCCGGCGCTTGGCGACAGAAAGACTTTCAACCCACGCGCGCCTTCGGCCCTCCCGTCGAGTCGCCCACGACACTCCCGGCGACCGAGCAGGCCGCGCAATTTATCCGCGAGTTCTACCGTGAATCAACGCCCGCCCAAGATCCCAGCGCACGCGTGAGCGCGGTCCAGGCCCAGCTCACGCAAACGGGCGTCTGGGTAAAAACCTTTGAGGAACTCGCCTTCGCCACCCGCGTCGCTTGGCGCAACGCCGAACGGTGCGTCGGCCGGCTTTATTGGCAGGGTCTCCACCTGAGGGACTGCCGTCAGCTGCGAGAACCCGCCGAAATCGCCGAGGCCCTCTGGGACCATCTCCGCTTCGCGTTCAACGGTGGTGAGCTCCGACCGGCGATCTCGGTCTTCGATCCCGGATCCCCACGCGAACCCGGCCCCCGCATCTGGAATCCTCAGCTGATGCGCTACGCCGGCTACCGCTTGCGTAGCGGCAAGCAGGTCGGTGATCCCGCTCAAAATGACCTCACCCAGAGAATCATCGCCTTGGGGTGGCGCCCCCCCGGCACCGACTTTGATCTGCTCCCTATTGTCATCGAGACCGCCGCTCACGGGCCTCGCTGGTACGAATTGCCCAGCGATTGCCGCTGGGAAATCCCCATCACTCACTTGCAGCATCCGTGGCTCGCGACGTTAAAACTAAAATGGTACGCGATCCCCGCCGTGAGCGATATGGCCCTCGATGCGGGCGGCATGGTGTACCGCCTCTTGCCCTTTAACGGCTGGTACCTCGATACAGAAATCGCCGCGCGCAACTTAAGCGATGTGAACCGCTACAACCTTTTACCCCGCATCGGCGAGTGCATGGGCCTCGATATTCGGAGCGACCGCACTCTCTGGCGCGACAAGGCCCTCCTGCTGTTAAATGAAGCCGTCCTCCAATCGTTCGACCGCTCAGGAGTAAAAATGTCCGATCATCACCATGTCGGGCATGAATTCCTCGAGTTCTGCCGCAATGAGCAAAAGTCTGGCCGCGAGCCCTACGGCAATTGGACCTGGCTTGTCCCACCCGCCGCCAGCTCCACCTCCGTGCTCTATCAGGAGCCCTTTCACGACAAAGCACTCAAGCCCGCTTACGTCTATCAGGCACCCGCTTGGACTGCACGGTCGCAGCCCTCAAATGCAAGCCCCGGGACCCTCACTCCAGCCCCCGAGAAATGTCCCTTTCATTGAAATGAGTTCGCGGAAAAATCCGCGCATCGCTCATCCGCCCAAGACGTCCGCACCCACACTCGCCACCACCCATTGGCAACGATTGTCCGGCAGAGCGAGCCTTCGCCGACTCCGGCATCGCCAACCGTTTCCCCTCCCCGCGCCCTGCGGCCCCAGCAGATCGAGCCGCCCCCACTATCGGCCTCTGCGCGACCTAACATTCCATGTGGAAAACCGCCCGCACCGAGGATTTTTCGGTAGCCCGCGCGGTCGCGCCGTAGACGACGTGTCATACCAACGTCATTTGAGTTTTTGACTTCTGGTAGCCGCGAGCGCCAGCGAGTGGTCTTTCGACTATCGTCCAAATATCACGAGACGTCGGTATCACGTCATCCGTATCACGTGTCACGTCGCTCGTGAGCTCCGCCTTTCCGCTGGCTTCACAGACACGTGGTCGGGTTTCCCTCTGCGGTGGATGCTCCCGTCTCTGCGGTGCCCTCTCCGTTTGGGCGCGCTCGGGCGCTCTACTCCCATCCGTTTGCACCGCAGAGACGCCACCGGAACGCAGAGAAAACCCTGCTTCGTCGCTGTTTTATACCCACGTCTCGTGATATTTTGACGATCGTCAAAACAACCCTCGCTCACGCTCGCGGCTACCGGCAGTCAAAAACTCAAATGACGTGGGGATCAGATCTACTGATCAGCGAAACACTGTCCTCCCGTGCGTTTCCCGCCGAGGATCATAGCGTAAAAACACCCTCCGTGGGACAGGAGGTCGAGCTTGCTCGTGTCTCGTCGAAGGTCCCGGGAAGGCGGCTGCAAGCGATTCAGAGCTTCGCCGGCGGCTGCGACCGAGCCTCGCCGCGCCTCTCACTGGACCACGACCTGCGCGTTCTCGACGATTAGCGCGTAGTTGTAGCCGCTGCCGAAATCGCGGTCGCTCGCGAGGAGGCCCGTCACGAGCACCAGATCGCCCACCTTCACCACGGCATCGGTCGTGACCGTCAGGTCGTTTGTGCCCTCGGCACCGGAGCCGTCGCGCACGTGTAACCAATTTTTACCCAGAATCCCGCCGTTGAATTTCACGACGCGCCCGCGCACCGCGATGGCTTTACCGGCAAATGTCGCCTTGCCCGTGACAATCTCCGTCACCGTCTGGCCACCGTCGGCCCGCTTGATATTCGTCAGATCGGGTCCGACTGGCTTCGCTGACGCCGGAATCGCCGGATGCCCCTTGGGCAATTCACCGCTCGCCCCGCCCGCGCCGATCGCCGGAGCCGCTCGCACCGCCGCCATCGGAGCGGCCCCGTTCACCGTCACGTAGCCGCTGAAGTAAACGACGTCGAAGGTCCGGTTCAGCGTCTTACTGTGATAGTTCGTCATCGGCATCGCATCGGCCACGACCACCGTGTCGC
>CANIJN010000116.1 GCA_947467625.1 Opitutia bacterium
CACTCACCCTGCAATCACCTCAGTTAAAAGGAAGAAAAACCACCCACGGAAGAAGTGCTTTTCGCTTTTTCCGGAGAAGAATATCCGCCGAAACCACAGGCGCATTCCTAACCGCCAGAATTAGACGACTTCACGCTCGCCGGTTAGACTGAGCGTTGCGAAAGCACCCTCAGGTGAATCTGGGCTTCAGGGTGACGGTACGCTTTGGGGCTCCGAGAATGATCACCAGCTCCGGACCGGAGGCTCAACCTCAACTGCTTGGATGCGGCTAAGCTCGGAAGCTGCGCCACATGGCGAGCGGGATGCTCCCGATGGCGATGCAGATCAGTTGGCTCCCGGCGAAGGCGAGCAGCCACCAAAATGCTGAGTCCATGAAGCCGTAGCTGTGCAGCCCGACGCCCAGCATGTTGACGCCAAACCAGCTCCAAGCCGTGATAATGTTTCCGAAGACGGCGAGGGCGGCGAGACCGCGTTGTTTCGCCAATCCTCCCCAGCGCGCGTGGAGATAGATGGCGTTCCAAATTACGATCATCAGGGCCCCGTTTTCTTTCGGGTCCCAGCCCCAGAAACGTCCCCACGACTGGTCGGCCCAGATGCCGCCGAGGATGGTGCCGACGAGGCTGAAGAGTGCGGCGAAGCACACGATGCCGTAGATCATGCGTGAGAGGGCATCGGCGGTGGCCTTGTCGAGGGACTTGGTGAAGACGCCGCGGAAAATGTAGATGAGCGCCAGAAAGCCCGCGAGGAACGTCGCGCCATAGCCGGCGGTCACCGTGACGACGTGCGTCGCGAGCCAGAAGTTCGAATCCAGCACGGCGCGCATCATCTCCAGGGTGTCTCCGCCGAGGGACAGGTAGTAGCCGATGAGCAGCGTCGCAAACCCGACGAGGCCGCCCGCCACGGAGCCGATGGCGTTGCGGTAAATGTATTCGAGTGCGAGGCAGAAACCGACGGCGATCCAGCCGACGAAGAGCGCCGAGGAATAGAGATTCGTGACCGGTGGGCGACCTTCGAGCCACATCCGGGCGAGGATGCCCGAGGTCGCGAGCAGCCAAGCGATCCCGAGGAGCCAGAAAGCCGCGCGACCGAGCTCGACGGGCCACGCGAGCCACGAAATGACTGCGATCAGAAACGCGAGGACGTAGAGAATCATCGCGGTGTAGAAAGGCTGGGCAGAGTTGTAGCGCGCCTCGGCGTCGCATTTCACGAGCGACTGGGGGAAATTTCTTTCGAGCTGCGCGCGGTAGAGCCGGAGGATTTCATTGAATTCTTTCGGCTGATCGGCTTTCCACGTACGTGCCAAACCGGCGTAGACCATAATCGCGGGATTGATCTGGCCCGTGGGAAACGAATCGAGGAGGGAATCGCCGACTTTCTTCCAGCCCGTGGTGTTGCTCTCACCGTCGGTGGGAGGGACGGCGAGGAGATACGCGAGTTCGCCCATGCGCGAAAAACGCCCGCCGGATTCCATCATTTGGGCGGCGAGGGCGGGATCGTGGGGCTGTCCGGCTTCTTTTGCCCGGACTGCGGCGACACCTGCCGTAACATTTTTCTGATACGTCAGCAGTTCGCCGAGAAAGTCTTGGTGGTCGGGGGCGACCAAGCTGGCCTTGAGCCGGATGTAGAGGCCGAGATTCGCGTAGAGTTGGGCGACCGCCTTTTGGAACGGCGTGCGGATCGCGGCTTCGACGGGCTCGGCGAGGCGGGCTTGGCGCTGGAGTTCTTCGATTTTTGGTTCGAGCTGGCGAAACGAGAAGCGACGTTTGGCGCGGCCGTCCGCGGGCGTGAGGTTGAAAATCGCGAGGAGGTCGGGGTGATTGATTTCGAAGTGTTGGTAGGCGTCGGCGCGTGAGCTGCGGAAGAGGACATCCAGCAACCACTCGTTGGGCGTGAGCTTGGTCTCGTCGGGAGCAGCGATGCTCTGGCTGCTCTGAAGGACGACGAGCGCGGTGCGGGCGACGGTATCGAGGGGCTTGACGCGGCCGTTGACGACGACGGGAAGGCGACCGAAAGCGGCGAGGTCGAAGTCGGTTTTATTGCGCTCGGGCAGGAGGGAGCGAGCGACGAGCGCGAGGCCGAGCAGGAGAAAGAGGAGCGGCAGGCGTTTTTTCATACGACGGCGGGTTTGGCGGTAGTGCGGCGTTTTGCGATGAAGGCGCGGAGGCTCAGGCCGAATTGAAGGAGGAGGCCGAGGGTCATCATGATACAGGCGATGTAGGGCAGCAGCCAGCTGGGATTCCGCACGACCTGCAGGCCGGTCTGACCCCGCGAGCTATCCATCTGATATTGGTAAAACGTATAGCCTCCGTAGCGCAGCGGGTTGTTCATGTAGATGAGAACTTCCCGGTCGTCGCGGCCGTCCGGAGTAGTGAGCTTGATCCGGCTGGAGAAATTCTTGGGGAGATCAGTCCCCACGTAGATGTCGTGGGTCACCTTCAGCAGCTGCAGGGAAAACGGTTTGTAAGCGCGGGCGATGCGCAGTTCCAACCGCCACGTGCGGCCGGCGTGAGACAAAGTTTGCGGCGCACCGAGATGGGGCGAGACGAGCCAAGAGCCGAGTGAGCCCTCGGCACCGATGAGCTCCACGACCGCGGAGGGTACGTTCATTTCGTTCATCTTGTAGGTGAGCGGGAGTGGCGTCACGGCGACACTGCCGCCGATGCCCTGCGTCGCTACCGGCACGGCGGCGGCGGCGGGCGAAAGTGCAGCCGCATCGCGGCGGGCGAGAGTGGTGTTGGGGAAGTAGGCTTTCGTCGCCACGCGGAACGGCAGTTTCGGGTGTTGGATGAGGGCAGCCTTGGCGAGCTTGGCATCGGGGATCGCCACGACCTCATCCATCTTGGGGTCTGTGGTGTCGATGACGGCGAGTTCGTAGAGGCGAAAGCTTTCGGAGTAATTTTTCGTATCGCCCTCGGAGATCGTCATCTGAAAATCTTCCTGCCAGAGACCCGTGAAAAGTTCGCCAAGCAAAAGTACGATCAGTCCGGAATGCGTGAGCTGGATGCCGGCTTTACGCCACTCCAGTTTGAGCCGGTAGATGTGCGCCGAGAGGAGGTTGATGAGGAGCAGGCCGCCGACGAGGTAGCCGCCGGGGAGCGGAATGAAAATCGTGCCGACGTGCCAGATTGCGACGAACGAACGATAGAATTCTTCCTGAACGGTATAGATGCCCAAGTCGACCTGCGCGAGGGTCGACGCGAAGACGAGGATGAGCGAGAGCGCGAGCAGGACAACGGTGAGTCTGAGCGAAACGCAAAAATCGCGGACGGAACGAGCAACAGGATTCATGGCGTAGAGGGGGGCTTCACTGTTTTCAGGAATGCAAGAAAGGCCGGCTTTTCTTTGGAGAGCTCAGTGGTCGGGCCCGTGAGCTTCACGAACCACGTGCTCCCACGGAACGGAATGATCGCACCGAGGACGCGCTGTTGGCCGTTTTCAAAGTCGACGACGGCGAACGTCAGTCCGCTGTTTTCGATGCGGGTGATGGCGGTGGCAAGATCGGCGTCGCTGGCGGGGGAGAGTTGGATTTGTCCGCGCCAGCGGTTGACGTTGGCGCGTTCGCCGCCGACATCGCCGGGGAAGGCCGTGATCGACAGGTCAGCGGGCGGGCCGCCGTGGATAGGGACTGCGTAGCTGCCCTTGCGCATGGCCGTGGCGGCCTTCGCTTGCCAGTGGGCCGGAGCGGTCCAAGTCAGGCTCTCGCCGTCGGCTGTGGGGACAGGGGTGTTGGCCATGGTGGCAGGGCCGGCGGCCGCGGGACCCTTCGCCGCTGCGCTGGCGGCGGGTGGAGTTTCTTTGGCGACGCGGTAAGTGGTGACCTCGGGGTCGCGGCAGCCACTGATAGTAAAACACAACGCAGTCGTAACGGCGAGGGGGAGGATCGTGAATCGCATGGGCTCGCCAAAATTTCGGGTTCTGTGTCCGACCGCAAATCAAACTAGAAGATTCTCGACCGCCGCATTGTGAGTAATCGCGTCGTTAATAGCACCGTGACGCACCGCGCAACGGCACGTCGGCAAAAGACGGGCCCGCACTCCACTGGATCGTTTGGCTGAGACGGCCCACGGCTGACTAAACAGCGCTCGGAACCAAGCGAGCTCGGCGCTCAACCCAGCACCGGGCTTTTTCTTTTGCGGCGCGCGGTGGCACGCAAATAGTGACGGTATGACGCTCACGCCCCTCGGCGATTCCGCCGTTGTTGTCGCGCTCGGTTCCGGCCTCGACGAGACGGGGCTACGGCGGGTACGTGCGTTGGCTGAGGCACTCGAGCGCGACCGACCCGTCGGCGTGGTGGATGTGGTGCCAGCGTTTGCGAGCGTGACCGTGTTTTACGACTTCGCTCAGGTCGGTGGCTATGAGCGGCTGTGCCGGGAGATCGCGACGCGAGCAGAACGGGTGGCAACGGCCGACTTGAGTGGGGCAGCGAGGGTGGTGGAAATTCCGGTATGCTACGGCGGCGAAGGAGGGGCCGACCTCGCCGACGTCGCCGCACAGGCGGGGCTCAGTTCGGAGGACGTTGTGGCCCTACACGCCGGAAGTGCCTACCTCGTGCAGGCAATTGGATTTGCACCTGGCTTTGCTTATCTCGGTGGTCTGCCTGCGAAAATCCACACGCCGCGAAGGCCGACGCCCCGCACAGTTGTGCCGGCGGGGACAGTAGGAATCGGTGGCGCGCAGACGGGGGTGTATCCGCTAATGACGCCGGGCGGTTGGAATCTCATAGGGCGCACGCCGTTGCGACTCTTCGACGGAGGACGCCATGAGCCTGCGCTCTTGCGGCCGGGGGACCGGGTGACGTTTCGCGCGATCAACGCGGAGGAGTTTGCCGCATGGCGATAAGGGTTCTTCGGGCCGGGATGCTCACGACGGTGCAGGACCTCGGGCGGCGCGGCCATCGCGCAGCGGGCGTGCCGCTTGGCGGAGCGATGGATGCGATGGCGCTGCGCGTGGTAAACTTATTGGTGGGCAACGCAGAGGACGCGGCGGCGCTGGAATTTACACTGACAGGGCCGGAACTCGTCTTCACAGCCGACACTACGATTGCGATGGGAGGCGGGGATTTCGGTGCCGTGCCTAGGTGGCAACCGGTCCGCGTGCACGCGGGTGAGCGCGTGAAATTCGGCGCTGCGCGGACGGGCTGTCGCGGTTATCTCGCGGTCGCAGGGGGCCTCGATGTCCCCGTCGTGTTGGGTGGACGGGGCACGTATTTGCGAGCGGCGCTGGGTGGACTGGAGGGGCGCGCGCTGCGCGACGGCGATGAGCTGCGCGCCGCCGCGGTCTCCCGCCAGATAGTGGATCGCTGGCATCTCGATGAACGCATGTTGCCGTCCTACTCGGCTGAACCGACGGTGCGAATCGTCCGTGGCGCGCAGGCAGGCGAGTTTGACGGCGCGCTGACCACGGCGGGGTTTAAGGTGACGTCGAAGTCGGACCGGATGGGCATGCGTCTGATCGGACCGGAGATGGCCCGTCGTGACGCGCGAGAACTCGTTTCCGCGACCGTCGTGCCGGGGACCGTGCAGGTACCCCCAGACGGACAGCCGATCGTGTTGATGGCGGATGCGCAGACAATTGGTGGGTATCCGCAAATCGCTCACGTCATCAGCGTCGATCTCCCGCTCGTTGCGCAGCTGAAACCTGGCGACACGCTGCGTTTTCGGGAAGTAACGCTGGCAGCGGGGCAGCAACTTATTTTGGACCGCGCGAGAGCCCTGGCCTTGCTCCAAGCGGGGCTGGTCCAAAAGATGCGCTGACTATGTCGCTCCGCATTGATCTTAATTGCGATCTCGGTGAAGGCGCGGGGTACGATGCCGAACTGATGACGGTCATCACGTCGGCGAACATCGCCTGCGGCGCGCATGCGGGTGATGAGACGACGATGCAGGCGACCGTGGCGCTCGCGCGCCAACACGGCGTGGCGATCGGCGCGCATCCGGGATTTGAAGATCGGGAAAATTTCGGTCGGCGAGAATGGGCCCTTGAGGCCTCCGAGGTGCAGGCACTCGTGGAGCGGCAGGTGCGGACATTGCAACAGCTCGGCACTGTGGTGCACGTGAAGCCACACGGTGCGCTCTATAATTTGGCGGCGCGCGACGCGGTCATCGCTGAAGCGGTGGCTGGAGCGATCCGGGCGGTCGATGCGCGCTTGGTGCTCTTCGCGTTGCGGGACAGCGAACTGGTGCGGGCGGGCCGACGGATCGGGCTGCGGGTCGCCGAGGAGGTGTTTGCGGACCGCACTTATCGCGCGGATGGAGCGCTGACGCCGCGAGCGGAAGCGGGAGCGCTCATCACGGATGAAGCGGTAGCGATCGCACAGGCGTTACGGATGGTGCGGGCAGGAGCGGATACGATCTGCCTCCATGGCGACGGGGCGCACGCGGTGGCATTGGCGCGACGTTTGAACGTTGAGTTGCGGCGAGCAGGAATCGAAATCAGAGCGTTTGGCGTATGATCACGTTACTCGGTCTTTTCGTTGTTGTCATCGGTTTTACGTTACGGGCCAATCCGTTATTAGTCGTCGTCGCCGGCGGGCTCACCACGGGAGTGGCGGCGGGCTTTTCGTTCAACGAAGTCGTGGCGATGATCGGTCAGTTTTTCACCGACAACCGGGCGCTCGTGTTGCCGATCATTTTGATGGTACCGATCGTCGGCGTATTGGAGCGGCACGGTCTACAGGAGCGGGTGGCGCTCCTGATTCGGCGTGCCACTGCGGCGACGGCCGGGCGGGTGCTCTGGATCTATCAGCTGCTCCGGGGCGTCACGAGCATGTTTGGGCTGAGTATCGGCAATCATGCCGCTATGGTCCGTCCGTTGATTGTGCCGATGGCCGAAGGCGCGGCGTTGGTGCGGCCCGGCACGCCGAGCCCGCAGTCGCGCGAGGAGATCCGAGCGCACGCGGCGGCGGCGGAGAACGTGGGGAATTTTTTCTCCGACGATATCGTCGTGGCGGTTGGCGCGTTGCTGCTGATCAAGGCGTTTTTCGACAGTGCGGGTATCGTCGTCGCCCTGAGTGACCTCAAGCTCTGGAGTCTTCCGACGGCCCTGTGGGTGGTGCTGGTGGGGTGGTGGCGGTATCGGCGACTCGATGCGCGATTGAAAAAAGCGGCGGCAGCAGCGAAGGAGCGTGCGCCGTGACGTTGCTGACGCTCGATCTTTTTCTCCTGGGGTGCGGCGGCGTCTTGGCGGCGGTGGGCGCGCTGGTCGCGCGGGATGCGACGCATCCGCAGCGATGGGGCTCGGCGATTTTTTGGTTGTTGCTGGCGGTTGCGGTGGGTCTGGGCAAATGGCTCCCGCCCATCGTGGTGGGATATGCCGTGCTCGGGCTCACGAGCTTGGTCGCGACCAAGCGGGTGGGTGCCCCGCAGTTTGCGCGGGGAGATTCTGTGGTGTTGACGAAACGCGCGGAGGTGCTCGGCAACCGACTCCTGTGGCCCGTGCTGTGGGTGCCAGTCGTAGCGATCGTGGGCGGTGCGGTTTTGGACTCGGTGAAATTCGGCGATGTCTCGCTGGTTAATCCGAAGCAAGTGGCGCAAATCGCCCTCGGCTTGGGTTGTATCGTCGGCTTGGCGACGGCCCTGCGGACGACGGGTGAAGGCCCGCTGGCGGCAGCGCGCGAGGGCGGCAGGCTGCTGCAATTGCTCAGTTGGTCGCTGATTTTACCCGCGATGTTGGCGGCCCTCGGTGGCATCATGGGAAAAGCGGGCGTGGGGAGTGTGATTGCGGGGCTCGTGGCGACGGCGTTGCCGGTGCAGTTTCCGTTGGTGGCGGTGGTCGCGTATTGCGGAGGCATGGTGCTCTTTACGGTTTTGTTGGGGAATGCGTTCGCCGCATTTCCTGTGATGACGCTGGGAGTGGGATTGCCGTTCATTGTGCAGGCCCACGGAGGCGATCCAGCGGTGATGGGCGCACTCGGGATGCTGAGCGGTTACTGCGGGACGCTGGTCACGCCGATGGCGGCCAATTTTAACATCGTACCCGCAAGGCTACTGGAGCTGAAAGACCAGTATGCGGTGATCAAAGCGCAGGCGCCGTTTGCGGCAGCGATCTGGGTTTTCAATGTGGGGTTGATGTATGGCTGCGTTTATTGATGGCAGAGATTTTTCACTACGGAGCACTCGGATGAACACGGAAAAAAAGCGAAGGACGGTGTTAGTCACCGGGTTTGAGGCATTCGGCGGGGAGACGATCAATCCGTCGGCGGAGATTGCGCGCGCGCTCGATGGAGAAATAATCGAGGGCCGAGCAGTGGTCGGCGCGGTCCTGCCGTGTGTGTTCGGCGCGAGTGCGGAGGAGTTGCAACGGTGGTTGCGGGCGGTGCGGCCGGAGCTGGTTGTATGCGTGGGCCAGGCGGGCGGTCGTTCGGCGATCACGCCGGAAAGAGTGGCGATTAACGTCGACGACGCCCTGATCCCTGACAATGCCGGCATGAAACCGGTGGATGTGCCGATCTTGCGGAGAGGTCCGACGGCGTATTGGTCCACGTTGCCGATCAAGGCTATCGTCGCTGGGCTAACTTCGCTGGGAATCCCCTCGGCGGTGTCGCCAACGGCCGGAACGTTTGTGTGCAATCACGTTTTTTACCGTCTGATGCGCGCACTCGTGCGCAGCAAAGGAGTCCGCGGCGGATTCGTGCACGTGCCTTTTCTTCCTCACCAAGCGAAACGCGGGCAACCGAGTCTCCCACTCGACACGATGATCGCGGCTATCACTGAGGTGGTGGCGATTTCGCTGGTCACCCGCCGCGACATTCGTCGAGCGGGCGGTCAGCCCCACTGAGCTAATTCGCACCGGTTGACTCGACGGCGAGCGCGCAGATGTCGTCGTCGAATTGGGGCTGCCCGGTGAAGGCCACGATCTCGTTGACGAGGCCTTGCAAGAGGGCTGCGCCCGAGGTGCCTCGGTGTTGGGTGAGAAAAGCGCGAAGGCGGGCCTCGCCAAACTGCTGGCCTCTCGCATTGCCGGCTTCGAAGAGGCCGTCGGTGTAGCCGAGAAACACATCACCGGGGGCAAAGACGCATTCGTGATTGGTGTATAAGAAATCCTCGATGAGGCCGGTGGCGGGCTCGGGATCAGACAGGGAGAGTTGGTCCACGACACCGGTGGCAGCCCGGAGAACAAGGGGTGGTGGATGGCCAGCGTTCCCGAAGGAGAGCGTGCGCGCTGTGGTATCGATCACGGCGTAGAAAGCGGTGGCGAAAACGGGCTGACCTGTCTGGTGCACGATGGGCATGAGGCCCCGGTTGATCTCGCCCAGAACTTGCGCGGCGTCCCGGGCATGGGGGCCTACTTCCTCTACGATGCCGCGGATCAGTGCAGTCAACAACCCAGCGCGGACGCCGTGGCCCATAACATCGCACACGAGGATGCCGCAACGCGTGTCGGAGAGGCGAACGATATCGAAGAAGTCTCCGCTGAGCGTCGAGGCGGGCACGTAGCGATGCGCGAAACGGAGAGTAGTGTCGGCGGGGGCGACGCTCCGTGGAAACACCGGGTAGGGTTGCGAAAAAAACGCCTCCTGAATCTGGCGGGCCATCCGCACATCGGTTTCCATTTCCTCGGTTCGTTGCCGCAATTCCTGTTCCATCCGCATGCGCTCGGTGATGTCGTGGCTGATACCGACGAGGCCGATTACATTTTCTCGGATATCGCGATACGGAACTTTGGTCGTTAACGACCAGTGAACCTGCCCTTCGGCTCCGAAATCGGATTTTTCCTGGTTGAGGACCGGGGTGCCGGTGTCGAGCACGCGCCGGTCGTCTTCCATGGCCTGCTGGCCGCGTTCACCGGGGAAAAAATCCAGAGTGGTGCGGCCGCGGGCTTCCTCTTGGTGTTCGACTTGGAGGATGTCGAGGTGCGCCCGGTTGTTGAGGACGTAGCGCGAAGCGAGGTCCTTGACGAAAATACGACTCGGGAGGTGATCGATGATAATGCGGAGGAGATTGCGCTCCTCGGTGAGGTTTTCTTCCGCGAGCTTAGTGGCGGTGACGTCGCGCGTAAGGCCAAACGTTCCGATGATCCGACCGGTGTGGTCGCGCCACGGCATTTTTGTCGTGGAAACCCAAGTACGGGTGCCGTCGCGCATGGTGGTGTGTTCGACTTTGGCGATGATCGGGCGACCCGTGCGGATAATGACCTGTTCATCGATGAAAGCTTGGTCGGCGTGTTCGCGGGAGAAGTAGTCGTAGTCGGTTTTACCCACACAGTCATCCGGGCTGGCTGCGCCGAGGGAGCGAGCTTGGGCGAGGTTGTTGCGCACGAAACGGCTCTGTAGATCCTTGAAATAAATTCGGTCGGGGATCGTGTCCATTAGGACGTGCAAAATGGTCGAATCGAGGGACTGCGCCGGAGCAGCAGTCGCGGAAAGATCGGGAGGCGTTTCGCTCATGAGCGCAGATATGATGGCACGTTGGGTAGGGAGCACGCAATCACGCGGTGAACGAGCGGCCTCAAGCGAGGAATGAGCACGCGCTTGGAGATCGAGCGAATAGGTCGAACCTGGGCTGGGTGCGCGGCCGGAAACAGAAATGTCGCACGCAGCGCACCGGCCCTGGCCCGCGCGGATGCAGCTACTCTTTGATGATGGTGAACCGGTCGCGTTGTTCGCCTTTGTCGTTAAGAAAAGTCAGGCTCAAGGTGAGTCCATCAATGTCGAGGACCGAGGATCCGGCTTCGTTGAGAGAGATGTAGAAGGCGGGGTGGTCCAGCTTAGGCGGTTTGGTGGTACTGCCGGCATGGCCAGCACTGCCGGTGACGACGTTGATGTCCCCGAAGTGAGCGGTGCGGGCCCGTGGCTTACGGTAGACGACGACGCCGTCGGCCCGTACTTCGCCTTTCTGTTTCACCATTGTGGCCGCGTTGAAGGTCGTAGATTTCCCGTAGTGGCCGTCGAGGAGGAACGAGCGTTCGTAAACGTGGGAGTGACCGGTCAAGATGAGGTCGACGCCACCGGCCTCGAGGACAGGCAGAAAATTCTGGCGCATATCATTCATGCGGCCGGCACTATCACTGTCCTTGTCGGAATCGTGCGTTCCTTTTGTATATGTGGGGTGGTGGAAGAACGCGACGATCCAGTCGCGTTTCGTGGCGACAAGGTCGGCCTTGAGCCACGTCATCATCGCCCCATCCAGCGAGCGATCCGAGTCGTGCGAATCCAGGGAAATGAAGTGGATATTGGCGTAGTCGAACGAGTAGTAGGCCTCGGTGCCCGAGGCGACGCCACCGGCTTCGCCGCGGGTGGGAAAGGTGAACGCGTTGTAGTAAACGCCGGATTGCGTGATCGAGTTGGCCGATTTTCCGTCGTGATTGCCGAGGCAGGACCAGACCGGTACGTTGCGCAGGGTCTCGGGATACATCTCGAAAATGGCTTTTTGATAGTCGGTGTCGGTGCCGTCGGGATAGGCGTTGTCACCGAGGAGGAGCCAGAGGTCGGTGGCTCGTTTGTCCGTGAATTTGTAATACTGGTCACGGACGGCACGCTGGGAGTCGCCTTTGGTGCCGGGGTCGCCGAGGACCCACACGCGCGTCGGTTGGGAGGAGCCCGTTTCGGGTGGGGTCACGAATGAGCTCGTCGGTGCCCTGCCGGGACCGTCTTCCGCCTCGGCGGCGGGTGTGGCGGCGCCGGCTTTTTTCGTGCCGACTGCTGCGGGCTTAGCGACTGGCTCAGCCCCCATGGTGTAATAGTAGCGGGTATTTGGTTTCAGGTTACCGAGGTGAACGAAGTGTTCGGTGGTAATCCCCTCGGCTTTGACGGTCGTCGAGAGTTCGGTGCGAGTGAGGCCGTAGCGGACGATGGAAGGCTCGGTATTATCGGTACGCCAACGGACGACCATGCTGGTGGGGGTCGCCGATTGGAGGTAAGGTCCGCGGATAATAGTCGTGGCGGCCGGGAGGCTGAAAATCGCGGAAAGTGCGATTGTGAGGGCGACGATGTAACGGAGGTGGTGATACGGAGGCATAGGAGAAAGGGAAATAAAACGGGAGATTTTCACCGGAAGCGAGCGAGACGAGGTTCAGGGAGTGCGGGTAGCGAGACGAGTGAGTTCGGCCGAAAGTCGCACCATGTCGGGCGAAGCTACCAGCCAAGCGGGCAGGGCGGCAATGGCCGTTTGGGCGGCAACGTAGGCGGCGCGGGCTTCAGCCTGGCGGCCGGCGGAGACGAGAATGTCGCCACGGCGTTTGAGCCAGAGCTCGCGACGTTCGCTGGCGGAAGTCAGGAGATCGACGCGGGTGAGGGCATCGTCGAAGCGACGCAGCGAAATTTCCAAATCGAGGGCGCGGAGCTGGAGCGACATCACGGGGCCAAGGCGGACGAAGGCGTCGGCGAGGGAGCGCAGGGCATCCGCAGGGGAGGCGAAGAGTGCCGCGCGCTCGAGGTAAAGTTCGGGCGAGGGTGTGGCGAGCAGACCGAACGCTTGCGTGTAGTCGGTCAGGGCGTCTGGGGTCAGGCCGAGTCGGGCCAGCGCGCGGGCGCGAAGGATCAACGCGGTGGGATCGGACGGGGCGAGGGCGATGGCGTGGTCGAGGAAGGCGCGGGCTGCGGAGACTTGCCCGCGCGCGAGGGCCAGCGATCCGCGCGCGCAAGAGAGGCGCGGCAAACGAGGAGCGAGTTCGGCGGCTCGCAGGTAGTTGGCCTCGGCGGACGTCCAATCTTCGTGCCGAGCATAAAGTTCGCCACGTTCGAGGTAGAGAGAAGCCTCGTTTGGGGTCGCAGCGAGAGCCGTCGTGAGGCGGTCGAGTGCGTCTTGAATCTCGGGATGCGCGCCGGCCGGGGTCGCGCTCAGGAGCGCGACGACGACGAGGGTGGTGAGGCGCGACATCCCGGAAATTCCAAGAGAACGAAACAGATGGAGGCAAACAGTAACCCGGCCGCAATCCCAAGGGTGTGGGCACGCGCTCAAACGGAGGTAGGCCAGAGAAAGCCGCTCAGTTATTGAAACGGAACAGCGCGACGTCGCCGTCGGCGAACACGTATTCCTTGCCCTCAAGGCGGTATTTCCCCGCATCGCGCGCGGCGGCGACACTACCGAGGCGCGTGAGGTCATCGTAGGAAACGATCTCGGCTTTGATGAAGCCTTTTTCGAAATCCGTGTGGATGACGCCTGCGGCTTGGGGGGCTTTCCAGCCCTTCTTGATCGTCCATGCGCGAACTTCTTTTTCGCCCGCAGTAAAATAGGTCATCAGACCGAGGAGGCCGTAAGTGCCCTTGATGAGGGAGGACACGCCGGAGTCGTCGACGCCGAGGTCTTTGAGGAAGGCTTTGGCTTCATCAGCCGGGAGATCGATGAGCTCGCTCTCGATCTTGGCGCTGATGGGCACATAGGCGGCGTCGTGGTGGGTGCGGACAAACTCGGCGACTTTTTGGACAAAAGGATTTTGTTCCGCGGTGGCGAGGTCCGATTCGGCGACGTTGCAGGCGAAGAGCACGGGCTTCGCGGTGAGGAGCTGGAAGAGCTTCATCAGTGCAATTTCTTCCGGGGTGGCCGAGAGAGTGTTGGCGGTCTTGCCACCGTTGAGGTGGGGCGCGAGTTTTTCGAGGAGCGCGATTTCGATGATGGCTTCTTTGTCGCCGGACTTTGCCTTCTTCTGCGTTTTGTCGATCCGCTTGGTGACAGCGTCGAGGTCGGCGAGGATGAGCTCGGTGGTGATGACCTCGATATCGCGAACGGGATCCACGCCGCCCATGGTGTGAATGATGTCGTTGTCCTCGAAGCAGCGCACGACCTGGACGATGGCGTCAACCTCGCGGATGGTGGCGAGGAACTGGTTGCCGAGCCCTTCGCCCTTACTGGCACCGGCGACGAGTCCTGCGATATCGACAAACTCGATGGCGGCCGGAACGACGACCTTCGTTTTCGCGATAGTCTGGAGAACGTAGGCGCGCTCGTCGGGAACGACGACGACGCCGACGTTGGGGTCGATGGTGCAGAACGGATAGTTCGCGGCCTCGGCCTTGCGGGAGCGAGTGAGGGCGTTGAAGAGAGTGGATTTACCCACGTTGGGCAGGCCGACGATACCAGCTTTGAGCATAAATAGGGACGCGCACGGTCTCAGTGGGCGGCGGGGGCGGTCAATGGAAAAGGCCTGAGGATTAACGACGGACGCGCGGGCCTCCGGGACGAGAGCCCAACATCCGGTCAGCGGCTAAATTTTGTCGAACGGCGCGTCTTGGCGACGGCGTTGGTGGTGGGCGGAGGACTCGTGCCGGCTGCGGTGGCCACTGCGACTCCGACGACTGCTACGATTGCTGCGACTCCTGCGGCTGCCGCGACTACTGCGCCGGTCGCGCTGGACCACGAGTGCGACGATTACGCCAACGACGAACATCACAATCATGAACCAAACCCAGCCGGGGATGACGAGATTATCGTGAGTTTCTTCCATAAAATTGTCGGAAAAAGTCGCCGAGCGATGGGGTGTTGGCAACCTGGAATCACGGAATCACCGATGACTCGGGGCAGGAAGCGACGTCCGTGATGACAGGGGCACGGGCGTCCCGCCCATGGGTTCGGCAACGACCAAGCAACATCCCGTTCGTGCGCGGGCGAGACGTCCGGCCCTCGGAGCTCGGCATGGGCATGAACTGAACAATAAAAACCAATACTCGGAATCAGTAACCGTAAACCGGAGCGAAGGATGAGGCGGCGTATCGCGAGGCCCTCAGAACGAAAGGGGGCGGAAGCACAGGCACGACCGGAGGAACACGAACAAGCAGCGACGAGCACTTTCAGCCGGCAGCCGTGCGCGCCGTGACGATCCCCAAGCCCAACTCGTCGTTCCCGCGCGCGCTACTTCGCGGCGGGCGGCACGTTGTCGCTCACGTAGCGCCTCTCGGCAGGCGGGAGGTTTTTTCCCTTGGCGGACAGAAGCGGGAGAACCGAGCCGTCCTTGAACGCTTTCAACCCGGACACGATCGCCGCGGCAATGAAGTCGGCACCCGCCGCGTAGGTGTGATTGTGATCGCTATAAAATTTGTCCACGGCCTCGCGGCCCATTTTCTCAAACCGGTCCGCGCAGAGGTTGGTCAGGTCGAGCACGGGCAGATTCAGTTTCTCGCCGACCTCCTTGGTCCACCGTGTGTATTTTCCGTCGGCGGTGCCACGTTCGATGCGATCGTCCTTGGCGTCGTAGTCGGCGGGCAACGGCTCGGTGGGCGTCGCGTCGCGAAACTTCGCTTTGGGGTTGGTCCACATGTTACGGGTGGTGACGGTGAGCAGAAAAACGCGCGCGCCCTTGTCCCTCGCTGCCGTCGCCATCGCCGACACATACCAGCCGTAGGTGTGGGCAATTTCGATGGTACCATCGGCGCGCTTCAATTCCGTCGTTTCGGCACCGATGCCGGGGATGGAGCCCCGAGCCGCCACCGTCCGAGGCGGACCGCCATCGTTGATCCCGAAAACCAACAGCACAAAATCGCCGGCTTGGATCAGCGATGCGACGCGTGGCCAGTCATTCGGGTTGTTGAAATACGTGCGGCTCGAAGTGCCGGCGTGAGCGACATTGGCGACCGTGGTCTTTTCCGTGTCGAAATAGTCGGCGAGCGGCGTGCCCCAACCGGTCATGGGCGTGCCGTTTTTCCCGGAGCCGCTGGTGCGTGCGGTCGAATCACCGAGGATGAAAATTGTGGGAAGTCGCGGCGTCGCATCTGCTGCGTTGCCCCGAATGACGCCGAAGAAACAGGCGGCGATGAGTATCAGCAGGGAATACGAGCCAAACCGGACATCCGTGGTGAACATGGGGCGAGAGACGACCCGGGTTTTGCCCACTAGCGCGGTTGCTTAGCGGCCGTTGCGGGCAGGGTTGCCTGGAGCCATGCCACCACCTTCTCTTTAAAATCGGGTGACAGCGGTGGCCACGGCAACATGCCATGGGGTCCGTCCTTGATCGTGAGGAGGTCACAGGGTACGCCCGCCGCGCGCAGCCTCGCCTGCATGCTGACCGATTGCTCATAGGCGACGGTCTGGTCGGCCGTGCCATGCACGAGAAGGAACGGCGGGAGGCCGGGCTTCACGAAGTTCATCGGCGAGGCGTCATGCATGAGCTTGAGCATTGTGTCGTCCAGTGTGTCGCGGCCGAAGAGTTTGTTGAAACTGGGGATCGCCGCGCCACGGCGCTTCGCTTCCGTCGCGAAATCGAATACGCCGTAGAACGACACGACGGCCGCCACCCGCGTCGCTTCGTTGGCGCGCACCACGGCGAGGGCGACCAGGTGACCGCCCGCGGACTCGCCGGAGATCGCGATACGTCGCGCGTCCACACGATAGTGGGCGGCGTTGGCCTTGACCCAGCGGATGGCGGTCTCGACATCCTCGACCGCTGCCGGGTGGCGATGTTGCGGCGCGAGCCGATAGTTGATGGAGAACCAGGCGAAACCCGCCGCGACGAGGGGATCGTGCATCGGCATCATGTAGCCCTTGTTTTTACCGCCATCTTTGTCACCAGCGGTCCAGCCGCCGCCATGCACGAGAATGACGGCCGGAAATGGCCCAGGGCCATCGGGCACACAAGCGTCGAGCTTCAGGCTCACGCCAGCAGCAGTGCCATATTCGATGTCAGTTTGGACGGCGGCCTGGGTCGCGCCGGCGACGCCGAGGAAGAGAAGAACGGAAGCGGGGAAGTTCATTGGATTGGGGGGAGTTGAACGCTGACAGCAAGGACAGTGTTTGAAAAAAACGTCGCGGCGCACCACGGGCAAGTTTCGATTCGCCGCCGTCGTGAAACTCGCGGTGATGGCGCCATGATCAAGCAACTCGCTCACCTTTGTCCCAAGACGAGTCAGCTCGAGGCCATGCGGGCGTTCTACTGCGACCTACAGGGGTGACTCTGAAATTTCGCTACCTGAACCAGCAGGGCGAGATGATCGGATGCTATTTTGCGCTGGGCGAAAATACGTTTGTTGAGGTCTTCGACCACGCTGACGCCCATCGCCGCAGTCAGTCGTCGCAGCCGATCGAGCCCCTGGAGGAACCGCGTGACTCGTGACCCTTGGCTCATGCGCTACAACCACTTTTGTTTTCAAGTCGACGGGCAAGACGCTTTCGTCGCGGCGCTCACTGCGCGCGGTGTGAGTGTCACTGGCTGCAAGACTGGCAACGACCGGTCGCTCCGGGCATGGATCAAGGATCCGGACGGAAATCTGATTGGCTTCAGGACTACACGCCGGAGAGCCGCCAGTTCACCGGTGAGGATTTCCGCGAATTTGGCCGGTAAGATATGAAGTCACTTAGAATTACTTAAAATATTGCATCGCAAGAGACGCGTGGCACGTTTCGGGCACCCACTATGGAATCCCACGAGGTGATGAAAGATGTCCTGAAGAGGACGAGTGCGAAACACATTGCGGCGGACATGGGTTTGTCGCTTTCGCTGATTTATAAATGGGGTGAGTTGCCGGAGGACGACAGCGGCAGCGGCACGGGTAGCCCGCTCGACCGCGTGGGGCAGCTCATCCGGATCAC
>CANIJN010000117.1 GCA_947467625.1 Opitutia bacterium
AGGCCGTAAATCTGCCCCGGAGAAACCCGGAACGAAATATCGTCGGCGGCGCGGATCTCCCCGCGCTTCTTGTCGCGAAAGGTTTTGGTCAGATGCAGGGCTTCGATCATGGGAAAATTCTCACCGGCTCAGCTGGTCGATCCACACGGGGTTGATCAGCTCACCCCGACGCGCGCGGAAAAAGAACTTCGGATCGAGCCGCGCCGCCATCACGGAGCGCCGCCGCTGCGCGCGTTCCCGGCGTAGCCCAGCATCAAACAGAGTATCGTTCATCAGTGCGGCTTCCATTCGCGACCACTCCACCCGCTGCGGATTCTCAGCGCAAACTCTGGCATAAACAGCCGAGACTGGGGAGTTGTGGGGCACGTAGCTTGTCTTCCCCAACGAGCCCCCCGTAGCCTCGGACCTGTGACTCCTTCCATCGTCGTCGTTGGCAGCTTCAACCAGGATCTCACCTGGAGCTGCTCGGAATTTCCCGCTACCGGCGAGACCGTAGTCGGCCGCTTTACAACCGGCCCCGGCGGCAAAGGCTCCAATCAAGCCGTCGCCGCGGCCCGCGCCGGCGCGGACACTGCCTTTGTCGGCGCCCTCGGCGACGACCATTTTGGCCGCGATGCAGAGGCGTTCCTGCGGGCCGAAGGCATCGCAGTTCACCTCGCCCGCAAAAAACTTCCCACCGGGAATGCCGCCATTCTCGTCAACGGCCGCGGCGAAAATCAAATCATCATCGGCCTCGGCGCCAACGCCGCCCTCGCCCCGCGCGATGTCCCCGCCGCACTGCTCAGCGGCGCCCGGGTCGTCGTCTGCCAACACGAGACCAACCTCGCGCTGAACCGCCACGTATTCCGCACCGCGCGTATCGCTGGCTGCACTACGGTGCTCAATCCCGCGCCGATGCGCCGCGACTTTGACGACCGCATCCTCGACTTCACCGATGTGCTCGTGCCCAACGAAACCGAGTTTGTCGCGCTCGTGAATCGCCGTGGCTTCACCGAAAAATCTCTGCGAGCGCTCCCGTTCCACGATCTCCACCGCCTCTGCCGGTCGTTCGATGTGCCGACGATTATCGTCACGCTCGGCGCGCGCGGCTGCTTCGTTTCCCAATCCCGCGGCCACCTCTTCATCCCCGCGCACACCGGCCTGAAGGTCGTCGATACCACCGGCGCCGGCGATGCCTTTGTCGGTGGCTTCGCCGCCGGCCTCGTGCGTTTCGACGGCAACATCGCGTCCGCCGCTCGCTACGGCAACGCCACGGCCGGGCTCTCCGTCACAAAATTCGGCACGGCTCCGTCGATGCCCGCGCAACGCGCCATCGCGCGCCTGCTGCGCTCCGATAAGTAGGGCAGGGATTCCGATCCGCCCTCCAATTCATTCGGACCCCCGTCCAGCTCGCAGTTCTCCGCCCCTTCCTCCACCCCACCACCCTCCGCCTCAGGGCAATTCCGCGATGCTCAGGATCATTGCCGCCGCCAGCTCAAAATCCTTCACCGCCTGCGTCTTTTCCACATCGACCCATTCGTCGAGCGAGTGACCGCGACCGCCCTTACTGGCGGAGCTGCGCGCGATCGCAAACGCCGGGATGCCGAGGCTGATCGGTAAGTTGGCGTCCGTGCTGTTGGTGTCCCAGACCGGAACTTTGTCGAACACGCCCATCGTCGCCGCAATCTGCCGCAACACCGGCGAGTCCGGCGAGGTCGTCCCCGAGGGCCGGTCGCCAATCAGTTTAATATCCGCCGTGATTTTCCCATTCGCCGTCGAACGGATCGCATTTTCCGCCTCCACCGCGTCGGCCACAATTACCTTAAATTTCGCGTCGATGTCCTTCAGCGCCGCCGGATCGACGGCGCGCATATCGATCTCCATCGCCGTCTCAAAGGGGATCGAGTTTACCGACGTGCCACCCGAGACGATCCCGACGTTGTAAGAAACTTTAGGCTTCTTTGGCACCACCACCTGCCCGAGTCGGGCGATCGCATCGCCCATCGCAAACGCTGGGCTCACGTTGCCAAACGCACCCCAGCTGTGCCCGCCCGGCCCCTTAAACGTCACCCGATAGCGCAGACTGCCGAGCCCGGAGTTGCTGATTAAATCGAGATTACCGCCATCGACCGTGATGAAGCGTTTGATCTTATCCTTCCACGGACCCTTCGTGAAAAGATATCGCACCCCGCGCAGATCGCCGGGCCCTTCCTCGCCGACATTGCCGATAAACAAAATGTCCCCCGCCGTCTCAACCTTCGCGTCACGCATCGCCCGGATCAGCGCCAGCACAAACGCCAGCCCACGTGTATCGTCGCCGATCCCCGGCGCGATCAACCGCGTCCCCTGTCGCTTCACTTTCACATCGGTCCCTTCCGGAAAAACCGTGTCGAGATGCGCCGCCACAGCGAGCAGCGGCACCGCGCCGCCAGACTTACCGCGACGCAGGCCCATGACGTTACCCTCGGCGTCCATCTCGACGTTCTCCAACCCGGCCTCCTTCAACATCGCCATGTAAGCCCGTGCCCGCGGTTCTTCACCAAAGGGCGGCGCCGGAATCTCCGTGAGCTTAATCAACTCGGCGACAAACCGCTCGAAGTCGCGGTCAAATACGCCGACCGCCGCACGAAACTTCGGATCCGACACGATCTGCCGCGCGAGCGAGTTGCCTGCCGGAGCAACCGTCTGCGCGCGAGCCGCGCCCACGGTCAACGTCGCGAGCAACGCAACGATACAAAACCCAGCCGAGCGCAAACGGATGAACGCGTTAAGAGTAGAAAGAGTCATGAATGATGAGAGCTCGACGGCACCACTTTCTCAAGCCCACGAAACCGAATCTAGGCCACTCGCCGCCCGCGCCCGCCCTTCCCGAAGCGGCAGCGCTCGGCGTGATCGCCTTTCGCCGACGCCCGTTGCCGCCGCTCGTGGGCATACTACGAATGGCCGACCGGCCGCGCTGGTCATCACGACCGCACCCGCTCGTTTTACCTGGGCCTCCACCTGCGCCCCCGGCTCAGCTGCGTCAGCGTCACCACCCGCAGACCATCAATTTTCCGCATCTTCACATCATCGTACTTCCCCCATCGACCGCCACCTCACCTCACGCCCCGATCGGGTGCCACGTCGTCTTAAATTCCAACGTGTCGCGCACCGCGTAAAGACTCTGCGCCGAATCGGCCAACCAATCCGTGGGTTCCTCCGCTTTCAACAGCTGCAACCGCTTCATGCTGTCGGCCGCACCGATCGCGAGCGCCTTCCGTTCGTCGGCATTCGCCACACCGACCAGAGCGCGCAGATGCCGGTGCGTCGCAAAGGTCGGCACCATTTCCTTGCGAAACCCCGTGAGCACATTCACCACGCCACCCGGCAGGTCGCTCGTCGCGAGCATCTCGCCAAGGAGAATCGCGGGATAGGGCTGCGACGTCGACGCCAGCGCGACCACCGCGTTGCCACTCGTGATCGCCGGCGCGAAGAGGGACACGAGCGCCAGCAGCGGTGACTCCTCGGGCGCGAGCACACCGACGATTCCCATGGGCTCGGTGACCGTGAAATTGAAATACGGCGCGGCCACCGGATTCACGTTGCCCAACACCTGCTCATACTTGTCTGTCCAACCGGCATAATAAATCAGCCGATCGACGGTGGCGGCAACCTCACGTGCCGCCGCCACTTTCGACGCACCGCCCAGCACGAGGGCTGCCGCCATTTCGCCAGCGCGCGCCTCAATCATTTCCCCGAGCCGGTAAATAATTTGCCCACGATTGTAGGCCGTACGCTTAGCCCAACCGGGGCCGGCCTTAGCCGCGGCCTCGACGGCGTTGCGCAAATCCTTGCGCGTGCACTGCGGGATGTTGGCGAAAAAATTTCCAGCCGCATCTTTGAGCGGAAATACGCGCGCGCTCTCGGAGCGGATAAACGCGCCGCCCACGTAAACTTTCGGAGTCTTGGTAATAGGGAGTCGGGACATGAGTTTTAGAATCGTTCTCGTTCTCTTAATCGTTCTCGTTCTCTTTTAATCCCAGATCCGTTCCGCGCTCTACGCGGGAGAAAGATAAGGAGAACGAGAACGATGGCCTAGATCAGTTTGCAGTAATCCAGCAGCCCCTGCCGGCCGCCTTCGCGGCCGAAACCGCTTTCCTTATAGCCGCCGAAGGGCGACGCCGGATCGAATTTATTGTAGGTGTTTGCCCAGACGACGCCTGCCTTCAGCTCCGTCGACATCTTCAAAATCCGCGAACCCTTGTCGGTCCACACGCCCGCGCTGAGCCCGTATGCAGTATTGTTAGCCTTCTCGATCGCCTCATCGACCGTGCGGAACGTCAGGATACTCAGCACCGGGCCAAAAATCTCCTCCCGCGCAATACGGTGGCTCATACTCACACCCGAGAAGAGTGTCGGGCGGAAATAGAAACCCTTCGGCGGCAGCCGACACGTCGGCTGAAACATCTCCGCACCTTCCTTCACGCCGCTCGCCACCATCGCCGTGATTTTCCGGAGCTGCTCCTTCGAGTTGATCGCGCCAATGTCCGTGTTCTTGTCGAGCGGATCGCCCACGCGCAGAACCTTGATCCGGTTCTTCAGCTTCGTGAGCACTTGCTCCGCCACCGGCTCATGCACGAGCAACCGCGAGCCGGCGCAACACACGTGGCCTTGATTAAAGAAAATCCCATTGACGATGCCCTCGACCGCCTGATTCAGCGGCGCATCGTCGAACACGATGTTCGCCGCTTTGCCACCGAGTTCTAAAGTCATCTTCTTGTCCGTACCCGCGACCGAGCGCATGATGATCTTACCGACTTCGGTCGAACCGGTGAACGAAAGTTTCGCCGGGATCGGATGATTCATGACCGCCGCCCCGACGTCGCCCGCACCCGTCACAAAATTGACCACACCCGGCGGCAAGCCCGCGTCCTGCAAAATTTCTGCCAACTTCAAACACGTGATCGACGTCGTCTCAGCCGGCTTCAGCACGACCGTATTCCCCATCGCCAGCGCCGGCGCGAGTTTCCACGCCAACATCAACAGCGGAAAATTCCACGGAATCACCTGCCCGACCACGCCAAGTGGTGCGACCCGCCGACCCGGCGCCACGTAGTCGAGTTTGTCTGCCCAACCCGCGTGGTAGAAAAAATGCGCTGCCGCCATCGGTACATCGAAGTCCCTCGACTCCTTGATCGGCTTGCCACCATCCAGCGTCTCCGCGACGGCAAACTCCCGCGCACGATCCTGCAACAGCCGCGCGATGCGGAAGAGATACTTCGCCCGCTCCCGGCCCGGCAGCTTGCCCCAGACGTTATCATACGCCGCCTTCGCCGCCTGATACGCCGCATCGACATCGGCGGCACTCGCCTGCGCGATCTCGGCCAGCTTGCGCTCGTTAGCCGGATTGATGGAGTCGAAATACTTCCCCGACTTCGGTGCGACGAACTGTCCGTTGATGAATAGATCGTAGCGCGTCTTGAGTTTCGGATCGGCCGTCTCCGGCGACGGATCAAACTCCCACAGGTCGCCGAAGATCAACTCGGGTGCAGGACGAGCCGGACGGGTGGAGGTTTTCTTGGCAGTCAAAGTGGGCATGGGAAAAAGGGTTTAACCACGTTCCGTGGTTAAAAAAATCAGTAGCTCTCCGTCGCTTCGCTGAAATAATACGGCGCTTGGTAGGCCCCGGTGTTCTCTTTTTCGATCTGCCGGATCAGATCGTTCAGCAGCGCACTCGCGCCGAAACGATAGCGCGCATTATTCAGCCACGCGTCGCCCAGGGTCTCCTTGATCGCGATGAGAAACGTTAACGCCTGCTTCGCCGTCCGGATGCCACCGGCCGGCTTCATCGCGATGCTCACGCCCGTATCGAGGTAATAGTCGCGGATCGCCTCGATCATCACCTGGTTATTGCCGAGCGTCGCATTGAGCGAGGTCTTTCCCGTGCTCGTCTTGATGAAATCGCCCTCGCGGATCACGCGCATCGCGAGAAACGACGCCGCACGGATATTGTCGAAGGTTTCGAGTTCACTCACCTCGAGGATGACCTTGAGTGTTGCCTGCCCGCACGCTTCGACGACCGCCCGGATTTCGTCCTGCATCACGCCAAACTCACCCGAGAGAAACGCCCCGCGGTTGATCACCATATCGATTTCGTCCGCCCCGTCAGCCACCGCCGCCTTCACCTCGGCGAGACGCGTCTTGAGCGGCGCCTGTCCCGAAGGAAAAGCCGTCGCCACCGACGCGATGCGCACTGCCGTGGCACTGCCGAGCGCCTTGCGCGCGTGCTTCACCATCGCCGGATACACACACACCGCCGCCACCTGCGGCACACCCAGCTCCGGATCGTGCGGGCACATCGCCTTCTGACACAGCGAGGCGACCTTCCCCGGTGTGTCTTTGCCCTCGAGCGTCGTGAGGTCCACCATCGATGCGGCGAGTTTTAAGCCCCAGAGTTTCGACGCCTTCTTGATCGAACGGGTCCCATATTTCGCGACACGCTCCTCGATCCCGACGGCATCCACGGTGCCAACGTCATCAAACAACCGGCGCAAAGCCCCATGAGGTGAACGTGCCAACATCCCCAAACTATCGGCAGCGCCCCCAGTGAAAACAAACGAAAACTCGCCACCCTTCGTCACGCGTGGTGAGCGGGTCTCCGTCTCTTCGCCTCGCCGTTTCTCCTCAACACCGCAGCGAAGTTCGCGTTCGCCGACATTATCGGCGAAGCCAAAGAGGTCGGCGCCTCGGCCGCTCTAGCTCACGGCCGCCGCCCGCGCGTCCAGCGCTTTTTCTCCACGCTCGACTGAATCACGCCGGGAGCTTTCGCTAGGAAGCTCCCCCAACCTTATACTCCTTATGAAATCCCCCCTCCGGATCTTCTTACCTCTCTGCCTTCTGACCCTCGCGTCACTCGCTCCCTGCGTGACGGCCGCAGAAAAAAATTCCGCTCCGACCGCACGGGACCAAGCCCGGCTGATCGCCGCCGTCACCGCTGCCGACGACGAACGCTGCGCCGCGACCAAGGCCGGCGATCGTACGCGCCTCGCCGCTAGCTATTCCGACGATCTGCACTACGCCCACTCCAGCGGAAAAATCGACAACAAGGCCTCGCAACTCGAGGGCGTCCTCAACGGCACCCACGTCTACGAGAATTTCGACTACCAGGACCGCACTTTCATTCCCGCCGGACCGGGCATCGTCCTGATGAAGGGCCGCGTGCTCGTTCATATGAAGAACAAGACGAGCGGCGAAAAAACCATGAATGATATCAACTATCTTTCCGTTTGGCGGGAGGAAAACGGGAAGTGGCGCTTCCTCGCGTGGCAGGCCTGCAAGAATGCTTCCCCGGCCGCGCCGACAAAATAATCCGCGTCCTCACGGGCGGCACCCGCGCGCACCCACCTGATTTAATTCCTCTCCTCATGAAATTCTCCCTCCGCCCGCTGCTGCCTTTGCTTGCTAGTGCGTTTACTTTCGCCCTCATCGCGCCCCTCGCGACTGCCGCTGAAAAATCTTCCGCCCCCGCCCCCGCCTTCGCCTTCGCCAACGAAGGCGAACGGCTCCGCGCCGCACTCGCCGCCGCCGACGACGAGCGCCTCGCCGCGACCAAAGCCGGCGACCAAGCCCGCCTCGAAGCCATCCTGTCCAACGATCTCCACTACGCCCACTCGAGCGGCAAGGTCGACACCAAGGCGTCCCTCATCAAGGCCCTCACCGCGCGCACCTCCGTCTACGAAAGCTTCCACTACCAGGAGCGGAAATTCACGCTGATTGGCGCAGGCCTCGCCACAATGACCGGCCGCCTCCTCGTCAAAGTGGGCCCCGCCGGCAAACCCAACGAACTCGATTTGAGCATCCTCGCCATCTGGCGCGAGGAAAACGGCCAGTGGCGTTTCCTCGCTTGGCAGTCCTGCAAGATGCCCGTCCCCGCCGCGGCCCCGACGAAAAACTAGCGTCAGCGTTCAGGCCGGCTAGTCATCGCGAACCGCGCGCATCCGCACCGATTTTTGCGTCGCGGCCATCGTCGGATTCGTCCGCGCCCACGGCTCACTTCGTCGGCAGCTTCCAGTGCTCGTTGTCAAAGCGAGCCGTGCGCATGATCTCCGCGATGCGCGCAACGCGTTCCGGATTTTTTCCCGCGTGGTCCGTGCGCTCACCCAGATCGGTGACGAGATCGTACAGCGCCATCGGCGCCGTTGGCGACTTGAGGCGGATGCCCTTCCAACGGTCGCCGAGCAACACCGCCTGCGACACGCCACCCTCGTAAAATTCCCAATAGAGATAGTCGTGCTTCGTCTGCTCACCACGGCCCAGCAGGGTCGGCACGATGCTGCGACTGTCGAGGTCGGCTGGCGGTTTTACCCCCGCGAGTTCGGCCCACGTGGACATCAAATCACCAAAATACCCCACGTGCGCCGACACGGTGCCCGCCTTGATTTTACCCGGCCACCGCGCGAGGAACGGCACCCGGATGCCGCCGTCCGTGAGCGCCCGCTTGATCCCCGTCAACGAACCACTCGCGGAGAAAAAGGTAGGATCGTAGTTCGGCCCACCCTCACGATGCGGTCCGTTGTCGCTGGAGAACATCACCAGCGTGTTCTCATCGAGTTTCTGCTCCCGCAAAAATTTCAGCACCGCGCCGACCCCGTCGTCCATCCGCGTGATCATGGAGGCATGATTTTTCTGCGAGTCATTCCAGCTCCGATCGGCATAGGCTCCTTGGTCGGGCACTTCGTTACCCTCACCGAGCACTCGCGAGCGCTCGTTGTTCGCATGCGGTGTGGTCAATGCGAGAAAAAGGAAGAATGGCTGTGCTCGGTTTTTCTGCACAAACGCACGCGTCTCCTCGAAAAAGAGATCGCTCGCATACGCCAAACGTTTCGTCGCGTAGCCGGCCCCGGGCACGTCGCCGATCGGCGTGATATCGTTGGGCAACTTCACGACGGTGTCGTTCCGCCACAGAAAATCCGGGTAGTGGTTGTGCGCGTGCGTCTGGTTGATGAATCCGAAAAACGTGTCGAAGCCTTGCTTCCACGGCGCACCGACGCTGTCGGATTCACCGAGGCCCCATTTGCCGATGAGGCCGGTCGCATAGCCGCCGTCACGCAACACGCGCGCCACCGTCACTTCGTCGGCGCGCAAGGTCTGCGCCGCGTAACCAATCTTGCCGGCGTTGCCCCGCACGGTCGTGTGGCCCGTGTGTTTGCCCGTCATCAACACGCTCCGCGACGGCGCGCACACCGTGCTACCCGCGTAAAACTGAGTGAAACGCATCCCTTCCGCCGCGAAACGATCGAGATTCGGCGTGCGAATCTGCGTCTGGCCGTAGGACCCCAGTTCCCCGTAACCGAGGTCGTCGGCGAGGATGAAAATGATGTTGGGCTTGCTCCGCAGCGGCTCCGCCGCGTGGGCCACGGGAGCGCGGAAGAAACAGATGAGCGCAGCCGCAAAACAGAGGAAGCGTGCGCGGTGCGTGGGGAATTGGCGGGTAGACATAAAGAAGAACGAACAGAACTCGCGGACGAATTCAAACCTCGGTGCGAATGGACCGATGCAGGGCGCGGTTTCAGCCTGTCTTTTTCACGCTTACAATGGACGCAGGGCGCAACTGGAGGTGAAGGAAGGGTGACGCGCTCCGCGCGGCAGGGCATCTCGCCCGTGAGCGAACGCGGAGCTTGCCCGCTCACTCCCGAACCCATGGGCGGGCGGCCCCGGCCACTGCCAGCAACGCCTTTACTGCCACGTGCGCCCGCACCCTCGCTCAATTCCGCGGCACGCCTTGCAAAAACGCCATCACGCCTTCGGTGTAGTCGCGCTCGACCTGCTCGGTGAAGGGCGAGGTGCGCGGCTCGTAGCCGCCATCGCGAAACGCCTCCGCAGTCGGCAGGTAGCCGAGCCAGCCATTGCTGTAGCCGAAGAAAAAATTGTGCCGAAAGGGCGAGTCAGCGCGCACGCGCAGCGCTAGCTCACAGAAGAGTTCGACCGGGCTGCCCCACAGAATCGTGTTGTTGATCCGCAGGGCGCGCACCGGAATGCGCACCAGATCAACACCCGCCGGGCTCTTCGCACCGTAGGCCGCCAGTTCTTCGGACCAGCCGAGGTCTGCGCGGCGCGGCGTCTCAATCCACTTTTCGCCAAGCCAGAGTTTCGCCTCAACCCCGGTAGCCAGCGCGCGGTTGGCCTCCAAAATCTTGTCGCCGAGGAGCACGCGGAATTCCCCAATATGCGACTTCGCTAGATCCTGCACCGTGTAGATCGGCGCGACGTTGCCCGCCGCTCCATTGATATAGAGCATCGGCGCCCCGATTTTCTCCTCAACGTAGCTGCTGACCACCCCGGGGCCGTCGCCGCTCACCTGCAACATGGAGCCGGCGAGCACAGTCCCGTGCATCGCATAGTTGGCGATCAGCCCGAGCGGCGAGCCGTCCGGGCGCTCGATTCGCAGGAGACCGATCTGGCGGTCGGCAGGCCCGTCGGGATTGAGTCCGAGGGAAATCTTCCCATCGGCGTCGCGCGCGCGGCGGTTGATGTTAGCACGCGAGAAGCCCGTGCCGATGGCGATGCGCGCGGGCGCGAGCCGAGCCCGGGCGTCGCGAATGCCGGCGACGAGCGCGGCCTTCACAAATTCACAATAGTCGCGATTCCAAGGATGATCGGAGCGCCCTTTGAGCAAGACGTCATACATCCCGGGCGGACCGACTTCGGGCGTCGAATGGCTGTGCGTGACGGTCCACCAGAGCTGGCGCGGTTCGAGGCCGAGCTCCTTTTTCAACGTGGCCGTGACGTCATCATAGACGGTGGGTGAAAACAGACAGAGATCCGACGCGACTATGAAAGTCTGCGTGCTGCCGTCGTCGAGCGCCGCAATGCGATGGTAAATCTTGTCGCGCACGCCCGTCGATTGGCGCGGTCCGTAGCCCATGAGCCACTGCGGCGTCGTGGGTGTGATGTCGACTTTGACGACCGCGGCGCGGAATTCCGCGCGCGCGACCGCCAGCGAAATCGCGAAGAGGCCGAGGAGAAAAACGGGCGAGTAGGGCATGGGTGATCGTTCGGAGTCGATGGCCGCGAAAATAAAAAAGGGCGGGTCCGAGACCCGCCCTACCCTCGTGCCTCAGCCGTTAATCGGCCAGCCGGCGCGATACGGACGCTTCAGGAACGCGTTCGCTTCCGCCGCGTTCGTCACCGTGCCCGTCTTCCCGTCGTAATCGAGTTTCTTGCCCGACCGATAAGCGGCGAGACCGAGGGCCATCTGCTCCGTCATGAGCCCGTTGTAGTCAAAATTACACGACGTCTTGAGGTTCCCTTTGCACGCGCGGAAAAACTCGTCCTGGAAGTTGCCAATCGGGGGCGTCACTTCGGCGGGTTTACGCGGCTTGTAGTAGGTGAGATCGGAGGAGTCGGCCGCCGGGATGAGCGTACGCGTGTTAAAATCCGCGACGAGCACGCCCTTCGCACCTTTGAACATCACACCATGACCGATCTTGTTCAGATCAATCCAGGGCTTCGGAGACGTCGGCAGCGCGCCGCCTTGATACCAGCTCACGCGGATCGCGGGACGCCAGTCGTTCGCCGGATGATTGAAATGCGCCGTCAGCTCGACCGGCGTGACATCGGGATTGAAGGCGTCGCCCTTCGCCTCGATCGAGGTCGGCACGCCCGCGTCGATGGCGTTCCACGCGAGGTCCATGGTGTGGGCGCCCATGTCACCCACCTGGCCGGTGCCAAAGTCCCAAAACATATTCCATTGGAGACAATTTGCTCCGGCGCTGCCGGAGAAATAGCCAGGATTGTAGGGGTGATACGGAGACGGACCGATCCATTGGTCGTAATGCAACGTGCTCGGCGGCGCACCCTCGGGCGCCAGGTAACCGGGGCGCGGGAGCTTGCGGTTGCCCCACACAAACACGCCCTGCAAATCACCGACGGCCCCATCTTTGATCAGCTCGCGCACCCGCGCGAAGTTGGGATTCGCGTGCCGCTGCGTGCCCGCCTGCGTGGCGATTTTGTCCTTTTTCTTCAGATACTCGGCCCGCACCAGACGGGCCTCTTCGACGCTCAGGGCGATCGGCTTCTCCATGTAAACGTGCAGCCCGCGGTTCATCGCCCAAATCGCGATGTGCGCATGATGGTGGTCCGGCGTGCAACACACGACCGCGTCGAGACCTTTATGATCGAGGCACTTTCGCCAATCGATGTAGGTCTTCGCACCGGGAAATTTCGCCAACGCCTCCGGGAAGCGCAGCTCGTTCACATCGCACAACGCGACGACGTTTTCTTTGGCGAGGCCTTCATAGTGGGCGAGTCCGCGGCCCCAGACGCCGATGAGCGCGACGTTGAGTTTCTTGTTGGGCGTATTTTGTCCAAACAGCGTGCCGCTCCGGAGGATCGTGAGTCCGGTTCCGGTGACGGCCGCGGCTTTGAGGAAATGGCGACGGTTCATAGATGACATAGTGGGGTGGGCCGCCGGACCGCGTTCGCCGCCGATAGGCAGAGACTGCGCGTCCTTTGGCTGAGGCACGACGATGCGAACCGCCGGGCCCGCGTCGAGCCCAAGAAACGCCCCACGCACAAGCTCGGTCTTGAGCCCGCCCGCCGGTGGCCAAACCTCCCGGAATGCGCGCCTCCGTCAACGAGCGCGCGCCCCAAAATAACCCGTAGCTGTGGGCCGTGGAATTTTCGCAACGCGTAGCCTCAGAGCCCCGCTTCTCGCGCTGAACCCCGCACCGTGCGCAGCGCCTTCTTCGTCATCGCGAGGAGCTCGGTGCGGCGGGGATCCCTCTGAAATGCTTGCTGCATTGCCCCTGGCGGCTTCGCCTCTCTGGCCATGACAAACCGGTCTGAATCCCGCCGCCTCCACGCCGTGCAGTCGCCGATCATCCCGGTGATAGCGGATCTCATCCGTCGCCATCCGGGCACGATCTCCCTCGGCCAGGGCGTCGTCGGCTACGGACCGCCACCCGCCGCCGTCGAACAGATCGCGCGTTTCCTCGGCGAACCCGCCAATCACAAATACCAACCCGTCGCCGGCATTCCCGAGCTCCTCGCCGCTCTCACGCAAAAACTCGCCGCCGAAAACGGCATCCTCACCGGACCTGACCACGGCACCTGCATGATGGTCACCGCCGGCGGCAATAATGCCTTTATAAACGCCGTGCTCGCGCTCGGAGATCCCGGCGACGAATTCATTTTGCCGACGCCCTATTATTTCAATCACGAGATGGCGATCACCATGGCCAACTGCGTTCCCGTACTGGTCCCGACAGACGCGTCCTACCAGCTCGACGTCGCAGCGATGCGCGCCGCCATCACACCGCGCACCCGCGCAATCATCACGGTTTCCCCGAACAATCCCACGGGCGCCGTCTACCCGCCCGCCACCCTGCGTGCCATCAACGCCCTCTGCGCCGAACGCGGCCTCTACCATCTCCACGACGAAGCGTACGAATATTTCACCTACGACGGCGCGGCGCATTTCTCTCCCGCTTCAATCCCCGGCAGCGCGGCTCACACGATTTCCTGCTACTCGCTGTCCAAGGCTTACGGATTCGCGAGCTGGCGCATCGGTTGGATGGTGTACCCCGCGCACCTCGAAGCCGCGCTGCGAAAAATCCAAGATACCTTGCTCATCTGTGCTCCCGTGATTTCCCAACACGCGGCCGTCGGCGCGCTCGATGCCTCCGCCGGAGGCGGGGTCGCCTACGTCCGCGAAAAACTCCGCGATCTCGCCGCCATCCGCGCCGTCGTGCAGTACGAACTCGCCCCGCTCGCCACCGAGGGGCTCGTCGAAATTCCGCCGGCTGACGGCGCGTTCTATTTTCTTCTGCGCGTCCGGACCGCGCACGCGCCGCTCGCCATCGCCGAACGCCTCATCCGCGACCACGGCGTGGCCGTGATTCCCGGCAGCGCCTTCGGCCTCACGCAGGGCTGTGCGCTGCGCGTCGCCTACGGTTCACTCTCCGCGGCCACCGCCGCGGAGGGCATCGGCCGCCTCGTGCAGGGGCTGCGCGCGATCCCGCACCGCGGATAAAACGCTCGCGCGGCTACCGCACTCGCCCGACCCCAAACTGATCACCCGTGCGCACGGGTTTTCCACCCGTAAAGTCCATCTCCACGATTTTTTCGCTCTCGGCAATCGTCCCCGTTTCGTCCTTGAGCGTCGTCACGATTTTCCGCGTCGCCACCTCGACAACTTCTCCGGTGGAGGGATAAGCGTATTTTCCGTCGATACTGAACGTGATCCAGCCCGGGTCGTCGCGCACCACGATGCTTGCGACCTGCTTGGGGGGCATCACGGTCGCATTGAAGATGTGCAGCCGCTGATTCGCCGCGTCGCACACCCAGACTTCTTTTTCGTCGGGCGTGAGGCCGACCCCGTGACTCGGACACCCGTGGCGCTTGGGCACGCCCGGCTTGAATCCTTCGACTTCCACGCGGTGCAACATCTTACCCGTCGTGATATCGCCGACCTCGAACCCGAGCAGGCCGTTCACGTTGACGAACGCGAGAGTCTGGCGGCCGTTGACCGTGAAGGGTCGGATGCCCGAGCTAAACGGGCCCACTCTCCGCACAATGGTGTGCGTCGCCGTGTCGGCCACGTGCAGGAGAGGCGAGCCGATGCCGGCCATGTAAACCTGCCGGCCGTCGAGACCAAAAACGGTGTTGTGCGCGCGCGGGATCGGCTCGAGCCGCTTGATGACATCGCCCGTCAGCGCATCGACGACGTGCCAATGGTCTTTCTCCAGGGAGGGGAGATACATCACCTTGCCGTCGGGCGAGAGCGACATGCGGTCGCAGCCGCCGTCGTAAGCTTTTTCCCATACGATCTGGTCGGTCAGCACGTCGAAACAAGTGACAAACTGCAGCGTGCTCACGTAGAGCCGCCCCGTCACCGCGCTCGCGACGACTCCCTTCACGTTGAGTGGCTTGCCATCGGTCGGGTGGAGACCGCGCGCCGCGATGCGCTTCACCAACGCGTGACCACGATCGATGTCGAACACGAGCACGCCATGCCCACCGCGCTCGAGGTAGTTGCGGATACCGGGGACCGCGACGTAGAGGAGGCGTCGCTCGGGGGCTTTCGGCGCGAGCTCGGCCGCATGGGTTGGCGAGGCAAACAATCCGGCGAGTACGACCAACCCGGCGAAGATCCTCCCGGGGAAAGGAAGCTGAGGTTTCATCGCCCGAGCGTCGCGCCAAACCCTCCCTCGTCGCAAGCCGCTTTGTCACGCTCCTCGCCAATCGTCGCGCGGCTTCGCCAATGCGACCCACCACACCCGCCACCGAGTCGTGCCCCCTGAGCTTCGCTTGGCGAAGAAGCCTCCCCCAACGGGGCTTCCGGACTTGCCGCCATCCGGTCGGCAGAGCGAGTCTGACCGTTTGTTAACAAATAACACCTCGATCTGGGCGCCCTGCCCTGCTTCACTCCTTCACCCAATTTCGCAGACCTCTTGAAAACCACCGTTCCCCACCCCTCATCACGGCGTCCCGCTCCGCCTCTGTGCGCACGGTTGCCCGAGTCGCTCCGGCGGTTTCCGGTCTGGCTGTGGTTGGCTATTCCCTGATTCCCGCCCCTTCCGCCCTCTCCATTTTACAGATCATGTCCGCGCCCGGTGCCCCTATTCCCTTTCTCCGCAGCGAGCGGGCCCTCGTTAGCGCCCTCTGGGTGATCGGGCTGATTCCGGTCGTTTATATCCTCACCCACGCCCTGCTCGTCTCGCGGAACGTCGCCTATTGGGACGAACTCGACACCGCCCTCCTCCTGCTGCTGCGCCTCGATAGCGGCCCCTCCTGGTCGGAAGTCATCGCCAACCTCTTCGCTCTGGGTAACGAGCACCGCACGTTCACCAGCCGCCTGCTGTTTGCCACCAGTTACTGGACCACCGGCACCATCAATTTCGCGATCATCGGGGCGATCGGCAATCTGTTCATCTGCGCGTTGTGCGGTCTGCTCATCGCCACCGCTGGCACCCCGGTTCGCCGGCTGCGCATGGGCGTGTTGCTGGCGTTTCTCATTTTCCAGCTCGAGCACTACGAAAATTTTCAATGGTCCGGCGCGTCCATCGATCACTTCCAAGTCGTCTTGCTCGCCGGCGCGAGTGTGCTCGGGCTCTCCCGCGGCACTCGCGGCGGCTTCCTCGCAGGCATGCTCTTCGCCCTGCTCGCCACCTTCACGCTCGCCCACGGGCTCGTGGCCTGGGTGGTGGGGGCGATCACGCTGGGCGTCGAGCGGCGCTGGTCCCGGCTCAACGTCTGGCTCTTAGTCGGTGCGGCCACCGCTGCCTTATTTCTGTTCGGGTTCAGTTTCAATCCCGGCCACACCATCAGCGCCCTGAGTGGTGGCTCGATCAGACCCCTCCTCCACTATTGGCTGTCCCTGTTGGGCGCACCGCTGGCCCTCGGCGAATCTGGCGCGGCGCCTTTCCTCGGCATCGCTCTTCTCGCCTTGCTCGGCCGCGCCATCAGCCAAGGGGCCTTTTCCCGGGAGCGGATCGCTGTCCCTCTCGCGCTCTGGGCGATCGGTGCCTTGGCACTCGTCGCCATCGGTCGCGCCGACGTCACCCAGGGCCACATCTACTCGCGCTATTACATTCTGGGCGCACTCGCTTGGGCGCTCGTGCTCTTCCTGCAGTTTGAAGAGCACCATAACCCCGCGCATCCCTATCGGCTGCTGGTCCGCGTGCTCCCTCTGCTGGGCCTTTTCAATATTTTGGCCAACGCCCAGTTTACCCACGACGCCCAGAGCTGGGTCATCTGCCGCGATAACGCTTCCGAGTATTTCCAGCGTTTCGGCCGCGACGGCCTGGGTCGGTTCACGCTGCATCCCAATCCCGAATACGCCTCGCAACTCCTCCGTGAAGTCGAACAGGCCGGTCTCTACCGGATGCCCCGTACGTGCAAACAACGCTGGTTCCCCGATGCGCGGATCACCACCGACCTGTCCTACTACGTCGACCGCATCAATTTCGAGGATCAGGTCGTCTCGATGGAAGGTTGGGTCGCGCACCCGGGCCACACCTCCGCTCCCAGCGAGATCCACGTGATTTTCCAATCCAAGCAGTCCCAGCACATTTTCACCACGATCCCGCAGAAACGTGCCGACGTCAGCGCCGCTTACCCACAAGAAGAATGGCTCGATTCCGGGTTCCGCTTTCAACGCCGCCGGTGGCTGCTTCCCGCCGAAGATTTCCAGATCGGCCTCCTCATCTATTCCAAGGGCCGCGCGGAGTTTGTCATGACCGCCCACCGCCTCGACATGCGGGGCGGTTCGATCCGGCGAGATAGGTGACACTTAATCCGGGGAGATAGGTTACACATAGGGCGATGCCCTGGACCAACGTAACCTATATGGAAGAGATCAATCGATTCGTTATACTCGCCCGTAGCGGGCGCTTTACCGTGACCGAGCTG
>CANIJN010000118.1 GCA_947467625.1 Opitutia bacterium
CGAAGAAGCTCACGTAGACGATCAGTGACATCAAAATAACGAAGAATGCGCTCTGCGTTGCCATGATAATGGTGGCGGGGAGTTCGCGGCGGCGAATGCGGCCGATGGTGGCGAAGAGGATTTGGCCGCCGTCGAGGACGGGGATGGGGAGCAGATTGAAAATAGCGAGGTTGACGTTAACGAGGATGACGAACCAGAGCGCGCGACGGATATCCCATTGGGCCTGTTGGTGGAGGGCGCGGGCAATCCCGATGGGGCCGCTGAGTTTCGACGGTCCGATATCGGAGCTGGGGCTGAGGAGGGCGCCGAGTGTCCGGAAGGTGGAGACGACGTCGTTGGAGACTTGGGCCCATGGGGTCGGGTGGAGAATGACGATGTTGTCGCGGTAGCGAAGGCCGATGCGCGGAACGGATTTTCCGGTGCGTTCGTCGGTATCGAGACGCGGCTGGATGCGGAGGGTGATCTGTTCGTGGCCGCGTTGGAGCAGAAATTCGCTGGGGCGGGAGGCGTTCTTCGTGAGATGCTCGCTGATGGCGACGCGTTGGAAGACGGGTTTGCCGTCGACGGCGAGGACGCGGTCGCCCGGTTTGATACCGGCGAGGGCAGCGGGCCAATCGGGCAGGAGTGATTCGGCGGTGAGGTCCTCGGCGGGTTCGACGCCGGAGATGCGGATCTTATCGTCGCCGAGGAGGCGCGGGTAGACGACGATCTCCATCGATTTACCGGCGCGCTCGATGACGAAGATGGCCTTGCGGCGGTCGTCACTGGCGCGGCCCTTGCCAAGGAGGACCCCATTGAGAATATCTTCGAAATTGGCGACGCGGTGGCCGTCGATCGATGTGACGTTGTCGCCGGCTTGGAGACCGGCCTCGGCGGCGGGATTGGGGACGGTGGTTCCGTCGGCGAGTTTAATGACGGCGTTGACGGTGCCGATGCGGGTGGTGTTGAGCTCGGAGAAAGTGGGTTCGCCGACGAGCCAGACGACACAGGCGAGGGCGAAGGCGAAGAGGATGTTGAACGAGGCGCCGGCGACGAGGATCAGCATCTTCGATGTGTAGTCGATGGGTGAGAGGGTGGTGACGTCGGTGGTGCTTTCGCCCTCGACGGGGCCGAGGTCGGCGAGTTGCGGGAGCAGGACGTAGCCGCCGAGGGGGATCCAGGAGAGCCGGTATTCGACGCCGTCTTTCCCTCGGCGAGACCAGATGGCGGGTCCGAAACCGATGGAGAAACGCTCGACCTTGGCGCCGCGTTTGCGGGCGGCGAGGAAATGGCCGAGTTCGTGGACGAAGATCGAGCCGCCGAAAAACAGGACGACGAGAAACGCGGACCAGACGTTGGAAAGGAGAGGAGCGAGGAAATCCATGCGGAACAGGCGGGGCGGGAAATTAGGATTGCGGATCTAGAATTTTCAAACGCGCGAGGCGGCGCGATTCGCTGTCGGCAACGAGGACGGAAGGGAGATCGGCGGGTTCAAAATTAGGAACAGTTGATAGAACGTGCTCCACGACGCGGGGAATCGCAAGGAAGGGAATTTCGCTAGCGAGGAAGGCGGCGACGGCGACCTCGTTGGCGGCGTTGAAGATCGCGGGAGCGACCCCGGCGGCGGCCATTGTCTCGCGGGCGAGGCGGAGGAGCGGGAAGCGGCTCTCGTCGATGGGGCGAAATTCGAGGGATAGTAGCTTCGTGAAATCGAGGGCGGAGTCGACGCCGGGGGCACGCACGGGGTGGAGCAAGGCGTGCTGGATCGGAAACGTCATCGACGGGGGGCACATTTGGGCGAGCATGGCGCCGTCGGTGAATTCGACGAAGGCGTGGACGATGCTCTGGGGGTGGAGCACCGCGGTGCATTGCTCGGGGCGCAGCCCGAAGAGGCATTGGGCTTCGATGAGTTCGAGGCCTTTGTTGGCGAGCGTGGCGGAGTCGACCGTGATTTTCGGGCCCATCGACCAATTGGGGTGTTTGAGGGCGTCGGCGGGAGTAACGTGAGCGAGGCGTTCGGTTGGCCAGTCGCGGAAAGCGCCGCCGCTGGCGGTGAGGACGATGCGACGCACGCCGGCGTGCGGGTGGCCCTCGAGGCACTGGAAGACTGCGTTGTGTTCGCTGTCGACGGGGAGAATGTTTGCGCCGGATTTTTTGGCGGCGGCCAACACGAATTTGCCGGCGAGAACGAGGATCTCTTTGGAGGCGAGGGCGAGGTCTTTGCCGGCGGCGAGGGCGGCGAGGGCGGGTGCGAGGCCGGTGGTGCCGACGACGGCGACGAGGACGGTGTCGGCGGCGGGGAGTTGGGAGAGTTCGACGAGGCCGGAGAGCCCACCGACGAGGTGGGTGCCGGCGGGGAATGCGGCGAGATTGGCGCGGGCGGCGGTGTGAGCGGCCTCGTCGAAGAGGCCGACGTGGCGCACATCAAACTGGCGAGCGATGGCCGCGAGTTTCTCCCACTGGGAGTGGGCGGCGATGCCCACGAGCTCGAGTTTGTCGCGGTGGGCGGCGAGGACGCGGAGCGTGTTCTCGCCGATGGAGCCGGTGGCACCGAGGAGGACGACGCGTTTTTTCCTAGCCGCAGAGACGATCATGGGTGGTCAGGGCAGCCGGAAGAGGACGTAGCCGACCGGTGCCGCGAGCAGGATGCTGTCGCTCAGGTCGAACATTCCGCCGATGCCGGGAATGGTGCCACCGGAGTCTTTGCGGTCGGCGCGGCGTTTGATGACGGACTCGACGAGATCGGCGACGATGCCGAGGGCGGCGATGGGGGCGGCGCAGAGTGCGGCGATGAGCGGCGTCATGTGCGGGGGAAATTGGTGACGCGCGAAGTAGGCGAAGATAGCGCCCGTTGCCATGGAGAACAGGATACCGCCGGCGGCACCCTCCCAGGTTTTCTTTGGCGAAATGAGCGGCGACATCTTGTGGCGACCGAAGGCGAGGCCGGAGAGCAAGGCCCCCATGTCGCAGAATTTTGCGACAACGATGACCCAGAGCGCGATGAGCAGGCGCCCGTCGGGTGTAAGGACGTCGCCGGGCAGAGGCGTGATAATGCGCGTCATGTATTGGAGCAGGAGCGCCACGTAAACGAGACCAAAGATGGTCGAGCTGAGGGACTCGACGCGATTTTCCGGGGTGCGTTCGCCGAGGAGGCGGACGGAAAATACGATGGTGGCGAGGGCGAGCAGGGTTTGGGCAGACCAATGAAACTGCGCTTCAAACCACGGTGACAGCGTGATGAGCGTGCCAAAGAAAATGCCGAGTTTTTCGAAGGGCTGATAACCGATCGCCTGCATGAGGCGGTAGAATTCCCGGAGCGTGAGTGCCGAGATGATGGCAATGAGGATCAGGGCGCCGCTGGTGCGGAAAAACCACAAGGCGCCGCCGACGACGAGCCACAGGACGACAGTGCTGAAGATGCGTTGGAGCACGGGAGCGCGGGGAAACTACTTCGTGGCTGCGGAGGACTTGAGCTGTTCGCTGGTGAGACCGAAGCGGCGCTCGCGGCGATTATACTCAGCGATGGCGGAGGCCAGATCAGCTTTGGTGAAATCGGGCCAGAGGGTAGGGGTGAATACGAATTCAGCGTAGGCGGCTTGGAGGAGGAGGAAATTACTGATCCGGGTTTCGCCAGAAGTGCGGATGACGAGGTCGGGGTCCGGCAGGTCGGCGGTCGAGAGGTAGCGGCTGAAAGAGGCGTAGGAGTTGTCGTTGAGTTTCTCTTTTCCGGCGGCGACGGCGGCCGCGTAGGCGCGGGCGGCATCGACGACCTCGGTGCGGGAGCCGTAATTGAGCGCGAGGACGAGGGTGCAGTCCGTGAAGTGTGCGGTGGCTTCGATCGTGGTGCGAAGGACTTTTTGGACGCCGGCGGGAAGCTCGTGGGTGCGACCGATGGTGCGGAGGCGGACGCGGTCGCGAATGAAGGTGTCGAGTTCCTTTTGCAGGTAGTACTCCAAGAGGCTCATGAGACCGCCGACTTCGTCTTGGGGGCGTTTCCAGTTTTCGACGGAGAAAGCGTAGAGGGTGAGCATTTTCACGCCGAGATCCCGGGCGGCGAAGGTGGTGGTGCGGACGGTCTCGACGCCGCGACGGTGACCCTCGATGCGGGGCAGCCCGCGGGATTTCGCCCAGCGTCCGTTGCCGTCCATAATGATGGCGACGTGGTGCGGGACGGTGATAGGCGCGGGCGCTTGGCTCATGCGTGAACGCGAGAGTTAGGTCGGCGGGGTGGGCGTTGACAAGGGGGAAGACCGGATAAGGTTGGCGCCATGAAAACTGCACTGACCGGGGCGGAGATCGAAGCGGCGTTGGCGGGCTTGGACGGGTGGAGCGGGGACAGTGCCGCGCTGATGAAACGGTTTCGGTTTGCGGATTTCAAGGCAGCCCTGGGTTTTATGGTACGCGTGGGTTTTGAAGCGGAGGCGATGAACCATCACCCGGAATGGACGAATGTTTACAATCGGGTGGAGGTGCGGCTCAACACGCACGATGCCGGCGGTCAGGTGACCGCGAAGGATGTGGAGCTGGCGCGGCGGATGGAGAACATCTCGGGCGTGCAGTGACGAACTGCGGGAGGAACCGCACCTTGACGCCGGTTGCGGGTGATTTACGGTGGAGGCATGAACATCGAACGAATCAGGGAGCGGCTCGTGGGCGGTGGATTCAAGCCCTTCACCATTTGTCTGAGCGATGGAACGAAGATTCCGGTGCCGCACCCCGAGTTCGTCGCGATCGGGAAAAATGTGGTGCTCGCAGTCGGTCAAAACGACCGCGCTTACACCCTCGACCCAATCCATATCGTGACGCTCCAAGAAGTGCGGTCCCGCGTCAAAGCGCACTGAGCGCTCAGAGGCCCCGCATGAAGGCGTAGGTGCGGTCGAGTTGGCCGGGGAGCGGTTCGTGGGTGAAGTCGGGATAGAGGACGTAATTTTTCTGCGCGGTGATTTTATTGTAGGCGGCAAATTGCGAACTCGGCGGGCAGATGGTGTCCATGAGGCTGGTGAACATGAGGACCTCGGCTTGGATGCGCGGGGCCAGGTGTTGGCAATCGATGTAGCCGAGTGTGGTAAAGATTTCGGGCTCGCGTTCGTGGCGCGGGTCGAAGGCGCGGAAGAACGTGCGGAGCTCCTCGTAGGCGTCTTTGGTGAGGTCCATTTCCCAGACGCGCTGGTAATCGCAGAGGAACGGAAAAACGGGTGCGGCGCGGCGGATGCGGGGTTCGAGGGCGGCGCAGGCGAGGGTGAGCGCACCGCCTTGGGAGGCGCCAAAGCAGCCGACGCGGTCGGGGTCGACTTCAGGGAAACTCATCACCACGCGGGCGAGTTGCACTGTGTCGAGGAAAATTTGACGGAAGGCGAGGTTGCGCGGGTCAGGATCGTCGAGGCCGCGGACGATGTGCCCACGGAGTGTCGTGCCTTTTACGCGGCCATTGTCCTCGGAGCGGCCGCCTTGGCCGCGGCAATCCATCGCGGCGTAGCAGAAGCCCTCAGCGGGCCAGCCGAATTTATCGAGCCAGTCGCCGCTGTGGCCGGAGTAGCCGTGGAACTGGAGCACGGCGGGACGCCGTGCTGGTTTAAGCGTGGAAGTTAAAGTGGAAGTGGACGGAGTGGAGGCGGGAGCGGTCGGTGGGGCGGATTTGGGGCGGAGATATTTAGCATAGATGCGCGCGCCGCCAACGCCGGTGAACCAGAGGTCGAACGCTTCGGTGTTGTGGGGTGTGATGGCGGTCGCGGGCCGGAGTTCGGGCTGCGGGTCGGTCGCGTCGAGTTCGCGGAGAGCCGCGGTCCAGTAGGCGTCGAAGTCGGCGGGGCGGGGATTGCGGCCGGCGTAGGCGAGAAGACCGGAGAGTGGCAGGTCGATGAGAGGCATGGCGGAAGGTGGGCGCGGGCGGCTCGATTTACGATGGTTAGAAGAGGCGGAGGAAGGAGCGGGGGCCGACGTCGAGGAATGGGGCGGTAGGCGTGGGCTTGCCGGGAGCTGAGAGCGGGAGCGTCCGGAGGAGGTTGCCTTGTTCGTTGAAAATGCCGATGGCCGATTCGCGGGTGAGCAGGGCGTAGAACTCGTGTTGGTCGGAGGCGTAAGCGAGCGTGGTGAGCGCGACATCGCGATCGAGCGCGACGGCGGTCAGGCGTTGACCCTGGAGGTCGTGGGACGTGACGCGAGCGAGGTCGCCGCCGCTGAGCGCGAGGAGACGGTCGCGTACGGTGTCGTAGGCGAGGCCGGCGGGCGGGGCGTTGAGGGTGGCGAGAGGGAGAATGCGGATGAGTTCGCCGAAGCGGTTGAATTCGATGACGGCGGGTGCGGTGGCGTGGGGGGCGAACACGTGGCCGTCGCGCGGGCGAATGGCGAGATCGCCGCCGCGCGCATTCGCGAGGGCGGGGACGGTGAACTCGCGTTTGATGGCGCGGGCCGGGCGGTCGACGACGCGGATGAGGTCGCCGGGGGCGAGTCGCAGGAAAAAATGATCGGTGAACGGATC
Organism: Opitutia bacterium; assembly: GCA_947467625.1. Taxonomy (GTDB): domain Bacteria; phylum Verrucomicrobiota; class Verrucomicrobiia; order Opitutales; family Opitutaceae; genus GAS368. Next base: position 6,458 of record CANIJN010000118.1, read on the forward strand.
GTGCGCGAAGCCGACGAGGTGTTCACCCAGGGCGAGAAAACTAGGGGCCGAGGCTGTCGTGCCATCGCTGCCGGCATCGTGGATCTCTGCGGGAGAATCCGCTGACGTGGAATAGCGATGGAGGGGGCCGGGCGTGGCGCAACCGGCGAGGAGGAGCAGGGTGGCGAGCGCGGGAGGGAGGAGGCAAATCCGCAGGCGGGACGCCCGGGGCACGGCGGGCAACTCGCGGGGGAGACGTCCGTGCCAGGGTGCAAAATTCGGTTTTCGCGTTGTCATCGCGAACGGGCAGCGCGTGATTCGCAGAATGAAAGTCGCCTTCATCAGTGGAACGAGCATTGTTAATTCGACGCTATTTTCGTCGTGGGACGTGAAGACGGTCGAGACCCAATACGGGCCGGTGACGTATAAATCGCGGGGCGAGCAAGTGCTGATCAATCGCCACGGCTACGCATTGCCGCTGCCGCCGCACTCGATTAACTATCGGGCGAACATCCGCGCGCTGGCGGACCTTGGGTTTCAGGATGTCGTCTCGTTGAACTCGGTGGGCTCGCTCAAGAAAGAGCTGCCGCCGGGGACGTTGGTGTCGTGCAGCGACTACGTGGGCTTGCAGCAGGGACCGGCGACGTTTTTCGACCACGAACTCAAAGGCGGCGCGCCCCTGATCGCCAATAATCTCATTCCCATGCTCATCGCGAATTTGGCGCCGGAATTTAAGATTCACGCGGGGAAAACGTATGTGCAGATGCGCGGGCCGCGCTTCGAGACGAAAGCCGAGATCAAGATCGTGCAGGACTGGGGCGATGTGGTCGGCATGACGGCGGCGCACGAGGCTGATCTTTGCACGGAGGCGGGATTGCGTTACAACAGCCTCGCGCTGATCGACAATTACGCGAACGGGCTGGAGGGAACCGAGATTGATTTCGCGAAGTTCAAGGACCTCGTGAAATCCAACCAAGAGCGCGTGAACCGGCTATTTGTACGGATGCTAGAAATCCTCGGCTAAGAGCTGACGCGCGCGCCGGGTCGAAGTAGACTTGGAGATTTTTATTTCTACGCAGTCGTGGCGCGCAGGGGAGGGTTAACGTTGGGAAGGACTGAGGGGGTGGAGCCCCCGGCGCGCTCTCGCGGTGGTCAAAAATAGGGAGTCAGAAAATCGTGGGCGGAGGGGGCGCGGTGGATCCGGCGGAGCGCAGGAAACTTCCATTGAGCGGAGCGGCTAGCGCGGACGACGAACCGCCGGTAACCGAAGAGTCGATGACGAGCGGGGTGATGCTGAGGCGGACGAGACAACGTGAACCGCTTTCGCACCGGAGCGCACTCCTGACATTAACGCGCAGCCGTCCGACGAGATTTGCATCGAGCGGCGCGTTGTGTTGGGTGGCGGGAGCATGAACACAACCATCGGCGTCATCGGACTGGGCATCATCGGCGGCGTATGGGCGCGGCACTACGCGGCGGCGGGGAAACTCGCGGGCGCGTGGAATCGCACCTCCCAGCCGGATTTTCCCTCGTGGAAGTCCACGGCGGCGGAGGTGGCGCGGGCGGCTGATGTGATTCAGATCGTCGTGGCCGATCCGGCGGCGGTGCGGGCGGTGTTGGCGCAGATCGCGCCGGAGCTCGGAGCGGGCAAGATTGTCGTGCAGTCGAGTACGATCGATCCGGCGAGTGCGGCGGAGTTTGCTGCGACGGTGGTGGCGCGCGGGGCGCGTTACCTCGAAGCACCGTTTAGCGGGAGTAAGCCGGCGGCGGAGCAGAAGCTGTCCGTGTTTTTTTTGGGTGGTGACGCCGCGCTGATCGCGGAGGTCGAGGCACTGCTCGCGCTCGTTTCGGCGCACCGGTTTGTGATCGGCGCGCCGGCCCAGGCGGCGGCGTTTAAGCTGGCGACGAACCTCAATATCGCCGCGCAGATGCAGGGTTTGGTGGAGGCGATCACGATGGCGCGGCGGGCGGGAATCAGCGACGACGTTTTTTTCTCAGTGCTCGCCAAGCACACGAGCTACTCACCGCTGGCGAAGCTGAAGGAGCCGAAGCTGCGCGCGGAGGATTTCGCGCCGCAATTTTCGGTGAAGCATCTGCACAAGGACCTGCGGCTGGCGTCGGACATGGCGGGCTGCACGGAATTCCCCCTGCTGACGATGTTGCGGGAAACGTTGCAGACGGCGGAGGCGCGCGGGCTGGGGAATGAGGATATATCCGCGGTCATCAAGCTGCTCGGTGAGGGTTGAGGGCAAGAACGCGTTTGCGCGGAATGAGCGGGCGACTAGGGTCCGCGCTCATGAGCGATTTTTTGCAGGCGGGGCAAATCACCGAGGCGACGCAGGCGTTGGAGCGGCTGCGCGCCAACATGCGCGTGACGATCAAGGGTAAAGACGAGGTCGTCGAGCACGTGCTCGTGTGCCTCGTGGCCGGCGGGCATTTGTTGATCGAGGATCTGCCGGGAGTCGGTAAGACGACGCTGGCCTACTCGCTTGCGCGGTCGATGGACTGTGTGTTTTCGCGCGTGCAGTTCACGAGTGATTTGCTGCCGAGCGATGTGACCGGGGTGGCGATCTACGACGAGACGATCAAGGAGTTTGTGTTCAAGAAAGGGCCGGTGTTCGCGAATGTTGTGCTGGCCGATGAGATCAACCGCGCGACGCCAAAAACTCAGTCGGCATTGCTCGAAGTGATGGATCGCGCGAAGGTGACCGTGGATGGCCAAGCGCACGCGGTGGGGTCACCGTTTATGGTGTTCGCAACGCAAAATCCCGTGGATTACGAAGGGACGTTTCCGTTGCCGGAAAGCCAAATGGACCGGTTTCTTATGCGGCTGCAGATGGGTTATCCGCAGGCGGTCGATGAGCTGGAAATTTTGCGAACCCAGCGCGGTGGTTATGATGCGATCGCGCTCAATCCCGTGGTGACACGGGGAGAGGTGGTGAAGCTCCAAGCGTTTGCGCACGGGGTGTTCGTCGAGGACAGCGTGCTCGATTACATCCTGAAGATTGTGACTGCGACGCGCACGGAGTCGGAGTTTCGGGCCGGCGTGAGTGTGCGTGGCGGGCTGGCGTTACGCACGGCGGCGCAGGCACGGGCGTTGGTGAAAGGGCGCGATTTTGTGTTGCCCGAGGATGTCGCGGAACTCGTGACGGCGGTGCTGGCGCATCGGCTGGGGCTGGTGCGCCAGACCAGTGATGCACTCGAAGAGCGGCGCGCAGTGGGCGCTGTGTTGAAGCGGATCGTGGCGGCGATTCCGCTGCCGGCGTGAACGGACGAGCAGAGCTCGACGTTAAACGAGCGATTCGGAATTTTAACGTTTACGCCCGATGAATGCAACCGGCACTTCAGCGTTGGGCGGGGAGCGCTCCGCGTTAAACGCGGGGCGCGCTGGCGCAGAGTGGGCTGGGCCGGGCGTGGGGCGTGGACCGCGGAGGAAATTTACCTGGAGTGCGTTGTTGTGGGCGCTCGTCCACCCCCAGCGGGGGCATCGGATCGTGCCGACGCTGCCGGGTGTGCTCCTCATCGGTTTGTCCATCGGCATCGGCACGGCGGCGTATAATTCATCGAATAATATTTTATTTATCACGCTCTCGTTGCTGCTGGCGTGTTTGATTTTGAGCCTGGTTTTGGCGTGGCTCAATCTGCGGGGTGTGGCGTGGCGGCTACGCTTGGCGGCGCCGTTGCGGGTGGGACACGAGGCGGTGGTGGCGTTGGAATTGCGAAATCAAAAAGGGTTTTTGCCGACGTATGGGCTGTGGTTCGAGCTGACGGCACGCGCGCTCGAGGTGGGCGTGCGGCAGCGGGCCGAGTCGACGGTCACAGGGCGGGGCATCAAGGTGCGCGAGATCTTGGCAAAGGCGGATGCCGCTGTGACGCGCGGAAGACTGGGCTTGCGGACGCGCCTTGAGCCCGAGGGCGAGTCGCGTTTGGAGTGGGGGTATAAGCCGGAAAAACGCGGTAGGCTGCGGGTGGAGCTGACGTGCGTGGCGTCGCTTTTCCCTTTTGGATTTTTGAAAAAGGAAATCGGCACAGCGTTGTGCGCGGAGGCGGTGGTGTGGCCGGCGGCGGTGGCGTATCAGGTCGAGGCGGTCGCGGCAGCGCGTCGTCAAGCGGGCGGCCCGCGGATGGCGCGGGCCGGAACAGGCGGAGATTTACACGCCCTGCGGCGGTATGCGGTGGGGGACTCGCACCGGTTAATCCACTGGAAGGCGAGCGCGCGGTCGCGGACGTTGCTGGTGCGGCAATTTGCGGCGGAGAGTGCGGAGGGCTTCTCGCTCTGGCTGCGGACCGATGCAGCCGTGTGGACGCGTCCGGACCAGTTTGAACTCCTCGTGAGTTTTTGTGGAACGTTGGCCGAGGATTTTTTTCGGGCGGGTCGGCTGACAGGGGTGGCGATTGATGGGGAGGCTCCAGTATCGGTTCGGCGAGTGCACGACGTGGACGCGTTCTTGGACCGGTTGGCGACCTTGCGTTGCGCGGAGGGTGACGGCCAAACGGTGATGGCTCCGGGGGGCTCGGTAGAGCGTGGAGAGTTGCGCGGGCGAAAAAATGTGATGACGTTTGTGCCGGATGGAACGCGTGGCGTGGTGGCGTTGGTCGACGGGGAAAGGGCGGCGTCGATATGAGTGCGCGAGGAGAACGCGGCCTGGCGTCAAGTGGCGGCCCCACGGCCATCGCGAGACGGGCGCAGCTGACGCCGGAGGAGTTGCACCAAGTGAAATGGATGCTTGGCGGCGTGCTCACGTTGCTGGCGGTCTGGACTGTTTTCTACATGGACGTGACGGCGTGGTCGCTGCTGTTAGCAACGACGCTGACGACTCTGGCGGCGCTCGTGTGGCCGCGTTTGCCTGCCCGCGTGCCGGCGCTGGCGCACACGCTGGCGTTTCCGGTCATTGTGGCGTTTTTCGCCGGCGATCTTTGGCTGACGTCGGAGGTGCTGCCGGCGCTGGTGCGGCTGGGGATGTGGCTCCTGATGTATCGAGGAATAAGTTACCGCCAGCGACGCGACGATCTTCAGGTGATCGTGCTCGGGCTTTTTTTGATCGTGGTCGCGGGGGTGTTGACGGTGTCGCTTTTGTTTGCGGTGCAGATCCTGATCTACACGGGGTGTGCGCTGGGGTTTTTGCTCGTGATCACGTTGACCGATTCCCTGGAGGGAGGACAAAAGCCCCGGCCGCACAAAGCCGGCGACATGCCGAATTGGGCGGCGCACGCGGATTGGGTCCGGCTGTTTCGGCGTTTGCGTGAAGTGGCCGATTGGCGAGTGGTCACGCTAGGCGGGGTGCTGGTTGCGGCGGTGTTGGGCCTGTCGGCTGGGTTGTTCTTGGCGCTGCCGCGCTTCCAATGGGAGAACAGCCTGTTTTTAGACCGTTACGTTGCGAAGAAGGCGCGGTCAGGGTTCAGCGACTCAATCAAGTTTGGTGATGTGTCCGAGATCATTCAGGACACGAGCGTGGCCTTGAGTGTAGACGTGTCGGATCGAAGCCAGGTGCCGATGGCGCCGTATTGGCGGATGGTGGTGCTCGACGAGTATCGCGACGGGAGTTTTCGGTTTTCGGCGGGGCTCAAGAGAGAAGCGCTGGGCAAGGATCGCACGGATACGGCCTTGCGGGGAGAGGCGCACCCGCGGAGGGGCGAGGCGGTTTACTGGACGTTTTACCTCGAGTCCGGGGTGAGTCGCTACCTGCCGCTGCTGGGCGAATTTGAACAGGTGCAGTTTCGTGAGCCGCAGAATTTTCAATACGCGGCCGAGCTGAACGTGGTGGCGCTGCGGAATGAGCCGGTCTCGATGACCGCCTACCGCGTGGAAAGTATGGATACGTCGGGGATACTGCGCGATCCAGCGTTTGCCCGGCGCTGGCAGGAGCGTGATCCCGCGGTGGCGCCAAGGATGGTGATGCAACGGCGCGTGGGAGTGGGCGATTCGGATCGGACCCGGCTGGAGCAAATCGTGGCCGAGATTGCGATGGGTGGGCCAGGGCTGGCGGCTGACGAATTTACGCGACGTACCGAGGAGTGGCTCAGGAAAAACCACGCCTATTCGCTGTCGCCCCGAGTGCCTGGGGGCGGGGGTGATCCCCTGGTGCGCTGGCTGTTTTCACACGAGCCGGGGCATTGCGAGTTGTTTGCGGGGGCGTTCGTACTACTGGCGCGGACGGCCGGATTTCCGGCCCGCCTAGTCACCGGATTTCGGGGCGGCACGTGGAACGGTTTCTCGAATAACTTTACTATTCGCAATTCTGACGCCCATGCGTGGGCGGAGATTTTTGATGAGTCGACCGGTGCATGGGTGCGGGGAGATGCGCTCGGCGTCGCGGCGGCGGCCGAGACGAGCGAAGCGCAGCGGGAGGCAGCGTGGGTGCGGCGGATGGACCGGAGTTGGTCGGCGCGTTTCGACAGCCTGCGGGTTTTTTGGTATCGGCGTATCGTGAACTTCGATCAGCGCTCGCAAGTAGAGGCGCTCCGCGCTGTGAAGATGGCGACGCAAAACTCGGGCAAGCGGCTGCGCGAGGCGGTCGAGCAGCTCGGCGCGGACTTAAAGACGTGGCTGTCGGCTCCGTGGGACGGGGTGCGGGTGATCAAGTCGGGCGCCGTAGTCGCGCTGGTGGGCGGAATGACCTGGTGGTGGATCGCGGTGGGGCGAGGATTGGTGCGCGGGCGGAGGCTCTGGCGCGGTGGGCGACGATCAGATCCGGTGCGGCTGTTGGCTGGACGATGGCTCGGCGAAATAGCCGGATATCGCTCGGCGAGCGGCGAATCGAGGGAACTGCAGGAGCTGGTGGGAGCATTGCAGCGGGTGCGTTTTGGACCGCGGGAGACGTGGCCGGAACCGGTGGGGCTTTTTCGGCGCGCGAGGCGGGTCTTGCGCGAGGTGCGACGCCAACGGCGGGCGGAGGGCTAGGATTTCTGGGCCCGGTCGCTCGCAAAAAATGCTCAAATAAAGTGTCACGTATTACGTGACACTCCCTCGAGGAAACGGCGGCGATTTGGCAGGCCAGATCGGAGGGGTAATGTCAGTTTGCCTTCGCGGGCTGGAACGGGGAGGCGGCGGCACGATTTTTCTTTTCGAAGTATTTTTTTAGAATCGCACTGGCGACCGGACCGGCGTTGCGGCCGCCGCCAAAATCTTCGCCTGGGGTGTCGCCTTCGAGGGCGACGGCGATGGCGATTTCGGGGTTTTCCACGGGGGCAAAGCAGATGAACCAGGCAATGTTAATCATACCGGCCTTGGTGCTGACCTGCGCGGTGCCGGTTTTTCCGGCGATACGCACGCCGGGAACTCGCTGGATTTCAACAGTCGTAAGGTTGCGAGCGGTGCCCTTGGGCGGAAGGGTGCAGGCCTCCATGCCCTCGATGAGGGCGGCGCGTTGTTCGGGAGTGAGACCGATGGATTCAGATTTTTGACGCGGCCGGTTCGGTTGATGGAGCAGTGTCGGTTGGGTGAATACTTCGCCACGCGCAACTGAGGCGGTGAAGCAGGCCATCTGGAGGGGCGTGACGAGGACGAAGCCCTGTCCCATGGACACGTTGGCGGTGTCGCCAGGGAACCATTTTTCGTTTTTCGTGCGCTCTTTCCACGCGTTGTCGGGCACGAGCATACCTCGGGTCTCGCCGGGGAGTTCGATCCCGGTGCGGCGGTCGAAGTGGAAACGCCGCGCCTCTTCGGCGAGGCCTTCGGGTTTGGTCAGCCAGCCCGCTTCATTGAAGTAGATGTCGCAACTCTCCGCGATGGCTTGGCGGAGGAGCACGTCGTGGTGATGGCCGAGGCCATTGTAACAGACGAAGCGGTGATTGAACTTTTGAAGAAAGCCGTCGCAGTCAATAATCGACGTGTCGGGGGTGATCGCGCCGCTACGCAGGGCGGCGATGGCGGTCAGGATTTTGTAAGTCGAGCCCGGTGGATAGAGGCCGCTGAGGGCGCGGTTGAACTCGCCGCCTTGGGCTTGAATCGCAGCGTAGGTGGTGTTGCTGACGCGGGGCGAGAAATCGGTGAGGTTGTAGTCGGGCTTGCTGACGAGGGTGAGCACTTCGCCGGTGGCGACATCGATGGCGACGGCGGCGCCGACCTGATCGCCGATGGTTTGCTCGGCCGCGAGTTGGAGGTCGATGTCGAGGGAGCTGACCAAGTTTTTTCCTTGGAGGGGCAGTCGTTTTTCGAGCGGTGGGTTGACCTTGTAGCCGGCGGGATCGACGCGGAAAATTGTGCCGCCGGCCTCACCTTGGAGTTGGCTATCGAAGGTTTTTTCCAAGCCGTCTTTGCCGACGGTGCCCTTCATTTTGAAAGTGGCGAGATCTTCGCCGGGGAAGTCCTCGACGTTGAGTTCTTCGTTTACACGGACAAAGCCGAGGGCGTGAGCGGCGCTGGAGCCAAAGGGGTAGAACCGAGTACTGGAGGTATAAACTTGCAGCGGTGAGCGTACCGGGAGGCCCTCGATGAGACGGGCGTATTCCGGTCCGGTGAGATCATCGATGAGCTTGTAGGGCAGGAGCAGTTGGTCGCCGAAGTGGCGCGCGAGGGAGGCTGCGTCCACTTTTTCGGAACGGCCGATGATGGTGTTCACCTCGTCGAGGTAGCGTTGCACGACGCTGACGCGGCTCATGCGGGAAAAAGGCATTTCGCGCAGGGTGGCCTCGGGCATATCGGACTTACCGTAGTTTTTCTTAATGATCCGCGCCTCGCGCAGGAACTCGGACTTGAGTTCATCGAGATAGAGCACAACGGAAAAACGTGGACGGTTGCCGACGAGGATCGTGGTGCCGTCCCGCGCATAGATGTTCCCGCGCGGGCCGGGCACGAGGACGCGGCGCTGGCTCTGCACGCGCTCGCGCTCGTGGTAGGTTTCAGTTTTGAACAGCTGTTGATAGGCGAGGCCGCCGGCGAGAATTAAGAGCAGCACGGCGAGGGCAAAATAGAAGAAAATGACCCGCGGGTCGTAACCCTTATGGGACTCAAGGAGACTGCCGGAGTGCTCTAACGGATTGGACTCGGACGTGGGCATCGGGCTAGGGGGTGAGGTCGCGGCTGGTGCCGGTGATCACGAGCGCACGGTGTTGTAGGGCGAAAAACCACGGGGCGATCAACGCGAGGAAAACTTGCGAGCAGGCGAGGTCGACGATGAGACGTGGCCAAGCGGCGGCAGGGGCCGGTGAGTGGGCGATTTGGATAAAGGAAAACACGAGGAAGAGGGCGAGATTGGTGAGGAGCGCGACGATCAGGCGCGCGATGGTGTCGTCACGAGGTAACCGATCACGAAGGTGGAAGACTACGGCGTGGGCGGCGGCGAAGAGCAGCGTATGCGTGCCAAAATCTACAGGTGAATTGGCATCGCAGAGGAGCCCACTAAGAAGAGAGGCCCCGATGCCTGCGCGCAATGGAAGCTTCAGCGCGGCGAAAACGACGAAAAGGCTACCAACAAAAAGATACAAACGTAGTTCGGCCAGCGCGTGATTCACCTGCGCGACGAGCGTCCAGAGGAGGAGCAGCGTGAGGGCGGTGATGAGGGAGAGGCGCACGGGTGGAAGTGGGGAGCGGAGGGCTGCGAGTCTGACGTCGCAAGAAGGAGCGAAGGAGAAAAGAGCGTGGCGCATTTCTCAACGCTCAGCCTTCAACGCTCAACGTAGTTGCTACTCCGGAGTCAGCGGCACCAGGACGGTGACCTCGGTGAGAGAGCCGAGGCGTTCATCGAGTTTCACTTCGCCGGTCTTGAAGAGGCCGTCGGTGCTCAGCTCGACTTTGGTTACAGATCCAATCGTGAGTCCGGGCGGAAAGACGCCACCGAAGCCGGACGTGACCAGGCGTTTCGGCGAGGAGGCACTGGCGAAGGTGTCCAGTGGTACGAGCTCCACGATACCCATCGGTGGGCCGAAGGTGGGATTGATCCCACCCTGATAACTCATCACGTGATTTTCGCCCTCGACGATGCCGGCGAGGCGGACGTTGGGGCTGCTAATGAGTTCGACTACGGCGGTCGTGGCATAGACCTCCGTCACGCGACCGACGACTCCGCCGCTGAACACGACGGGCGAGCCGGCGGTGAGGCCGAAGTTTTTCCCTTTGCGCAGGACGATGCGTTGCCACCAACCGGAAAAATCGCGCCGGGCGACGCGGGCGTGCTCGAGCCGGTAATTATTGTACGTGGGCAACCGAAGGAGTGATTCGAGCCGATCAAGGCCGGCTTGGAGTTCGGCGTTTTGTTGGACGGCGAATTCGTAGGAGGCGTTGATGCGAGCGAGGTCGCGACCGGCTACGATGAGTTCGTGGTTCGAGTGGAGCCGGAGGGACCAGTATTCCTGGAGACCGCGCGCGTAGTCGGCAGCGACGGTGACGGGTGCGGTGAGTTCAAAAAAACTCGCGCGGGTAAATGACTTCAGGCCAATCGGCACGACGAGCCAAGCGACGACGACGAAGCCGAGCGTGGCAAACGGGTGGTGGGTGGCGAGGCGGCGGAAGGGCACGGGAATGTTTCGGCAGCGAAGCTGAGACGAGCGCTATTTTCCAGAGTCTAATCGAAACGATCAGGCTAGCCGGCGAATTCCTTACTAAAGCGCCACGCGAAGGAGGGTGGTAAATTTAGGACACGCGGAACGCGCTACCTGCTCACGCGTTCTGCATCAGCCACGAGAGGTCGTTGAGGACCGCGCCAGTGCCGTTGGCGACGGCGGACAGGGGGTCCTCGCTCACCGTCACCGGGAGGCCGGTCTTCTCGCTCAGGAGTTTGTCGATGCCGCGGATGAGGGCGCCGCCGCCGGCCATCACAAAGCCACGGTCTACGAGGTCGGCGGAGAGCTCAGGGGGGCAGCGTTCGAGGGTCACGCGCACG
>CANIJN010000119.1 GCA_947467625.1 Opitutia bacterium
CTCGCTGGCGCTCGCGGCTACCGAAAACGTCCAGCGTTCGAAAGGACGTGGGGATCGAACACTCAAATGACGTGGGTCTTACCGCGCGTGTCGCGGTGCCGGCGGCACCCCATGGAAGTGGGGATCGCGTGTCTACCGGGACGGCGTGTCTCCGCGCTTCCCGCCGCGCCCATTTTAGTTTTCAACCGTGGGGATGATTCTTACTCGCGAAAGCCGCCGCACCTGGTGGCTCGTTATGATCGGGGCGTGGGCGTTGGCCGCTGTGCTCGCGACGCTGCACGCGTTCGCGATGCGTGACTATGTCGGGTTGATTGACCGTGCCGCGGCCCGCGTCCCGCCGATCACGACTCCGCTGCGGCACATCATTCCAACGAACTATGCGGACGCTCAGAACTGGGTGCGTTATGCGCTCACGTTCGACGGCGAGGCGCCGTCGCGGGTCCGCTACACTTACAATGACAACGCTCCGGACGGTCGCGAGGTGCATTGGAGTTCTGGCTTTGCGCATCTCGTAGCCGGGGCCGGTCGTCTGCGTCAGGGGGTCACGGGCGAGCCGTTGCCGCTCGCCACCGAGCGCGTCTTACCGTGGTTCAATCTCCCGCTGCTCATGGCTGCGGTGATTGTTTTTTCCGCGTGGGTGGGGCGGCGGGCGGGCGCGGGAGCCGGTGCGTTGGTCGCGGTCGGCATCGTGGGCACGGAGGGTTTCTACGGGGTCTTTGCGCCTTACTACGTCGATCACCATGGGCTGCTGACGGCGGCGACGTTTGGGGTCGTGCTCGGTGCGATTTTTATGGGTGCCGGGTGGTGGCGCACCGCCGAGCCCGGGCTGGATCAACTCCTCCCACGGTCGCGGGCCGCGGCGCGCGGGGCCGCGATTTTTTCCGGCGCGTGTGGAGCGCTGGGTCTGTGGATCAGCGCGTTTTCGACCATCCCGGTGATTGCGCTGACTGGATTTGCGGGCCTCGTGGCGGCTTGGTCGCTCCGGCGTGTCGAGCGGCGGGACGGCGCGGAGTTTGACGCCGATTTGTGGCGGTGGTGGGGCCGGGTGGGCGCGGTGGGCAGCGTGGCGTTCTATCTTTTCGAATACGCGCCGGCGCATTTGGGGATGCGGCTGGAGGTCAATCATCCGTGCTATGCGCTCGCGTGGTGGGGCGGCAGCGAACTCGTCGCCTTGCTCGCGGAGCGGCGATTGGCGGTGGTGCCGGTGGCTCCTGCGTGGCGATTCGTCTGGCCCGGATTAGCGCTGGCGGCGGCACCGCTCACAGTGCTGCTGGGTGGTGCCCGCGTGTTGGTGGTCGGCGATCCGTTTATTTCCGAAATCCCGAAAACCGTGGCCGAGGGCTTGTCGTTGGCCGCGACCACGAAGGCCTTTGGCTGGCCGACTTTTTTTCACTACATCAACGGGAACGTCGCGGCGTTTGCCGTGGTGGTGGTGCTCCTGTTGCGGCGAGCACCGTCGCAGAAACAGCTGCTCGTTTTCAGCGCGGTGGTGGCCCTCGGATTTCTGGCGCTCCTCGCGGCGCAGGTCCGTTGGTCCTTCGGGGCGAGCGGTCCGCTCCTGTGCCTGCTCTTGGTGGTGGTGGCCGCGCTCGTCCAAGGGCGCTCGTCACGTGTGCGTGCGCTGGTGGTGCTGGCGGTGGGGTGCGCCTGTTTTCTGCCGACTGCAATCAACCGGATCTCGGCCGTCCGAGGGCGGGTCGCCCTCCGCGCGGCCGATCAGGGCGATCTCCAACAGCTGATCTATCGCGATGCGGCGGCGGCGATCCGCGCCTCGCAGCCCACGGGTGAGATCGTGTTGCTCGCGAGCCCGAACGGCTCCACGGGCATGGGCTACTACGGCAATTTCCGGACCCTCGGCACGCTTTATTGGGAAAACTACCGGGGCCTGCGGGCGGCGGCGGAAATTTTTTGTGCACCGACCGCCGAGCGGGCGCGCGAGCTGATTCGCCTGCACGGCGTCACGCACCTTGCTCTGATTTCCGAGGAGAATTATCTCGGGCAATATTTTTCCATTTTGCACCCGACGGGCACGCCGGAGGAATTTAAGAAAACGTTCGGCTACACGCTGCTCAGCGCGCAAGTGCTCACGCCGTGGTTGCGGCCGATTCCGTATCGCGTGCCGTCTGAAGTGAAGATACCCGATCTTCGTGTGCTCTTGCTGCAGGTCGTGCCGGACCAGACCCCGGCCGACGCGTTGTGGCATATTGCCATCGCTCAGTTGACGCTCGGTGAATCCGCGAACGCCGTTCAAAGTTTTTCGGCGGCGATCATGCAGTCGCCGGCTGCGCAGCAGGTCGCGCTGTGTCAGGCGGCGGGGAATCTGTGCTACGAGCGCGCGGCGCACGCCGCGGCGGTCGCTTTGTATCGGCTGGGACTCACCCCCGGCGACCATCCGGTGATCGCTGGCAACCTCGCGTGGGTCCTCGCCACCAGTGCGGATGCCAGCGTTCGCAACGGTGCCGAGGCCGTGGTGATTGCGCAACGCCTCGGGACCCAGGACGTGACGGCCCTCAGCGCGCTCGCGGCCGCGTTGGCGGAAGCCCAGCGCTTTCCCGAGGCGGTCGCCGCGGCGGAACGCGCGTTGGAGCTCATCCGCGGGACGCCCCAGCACGAGGCGCAGGTTCCGTTCACGGCGCGGCTGGAAGCCTATCGAGCGGGGAAACCATGGCGGCAATGAGCCGCGACCGTTTTCGCACTCGGAAATTTCGGCAGACCCACCACGCTCCTCGCGCCCGATGAAATTTCCCTCCGTTCTGCTCGTGGTCTCGCTGTTCGGCCCTCTCGCCGTGCCGGCGCGGGCCGATGTTTCCCTTGCGCCACTCTTTTCCGATCATGCGGTGTTGCAGCGGGACAAACCTGTTCCGGTGTGGGGCCGGGCCGATGCTGGGGAGAAAATCGTGGTCACGTTTGCCGGTCAGTCCCAGCAAACCACCGCGGGCGGGGATGGTCGTTGGATCGTTTATCTAGATGCCCTCTCGGCGCGGGGCGAGGGCGCGGAACTCACGGTGAGCGGGAAAAACGTGGTGATCGTGCGCGACATCGTGGTCGGTGAGGTCTGGCTGTGTTCCGGGCAATCCAACATGGAATTCACGGTCGGTCCCCGTCCGGGTTGGCAGGCAAACACGCGCGTGACCAACGCCCCGGCTGAGCTCGCGGCCGCTCGCTGGCCGCTCGTACGCCATGTGCGGATCGCGACGCGCGTGGCGGATGCTCCGGCCGATACGGCTGCGACCAGCGGGTGGCAGCTGACGGCGCCGGAAACGGTCGGTGAGTTTACCGCGGTCGGATATTTTTTCGCGCGCGATCTCTTTCAGAAACTCGGGGTGCCCATCGGCCTCGTGAACAGTTCGGTGGGTGGCACGCCGGTGGAGTCGTGGCTGAGCCCGGCGGCCATCGCGAGCAACCCGGCCCTGGGCGTCGTCGCCGAACGCTGGCGCGAAAACCTCGCGGCGTTTCCCGCCAACCGCGCCGCTCACGAAGCCGCACTGGCGGTGTGGACGGCGGCCGAGACCAAGGCCAAGGCTGACGCCGCGGTGGCTGGCGCGAAAACGAAACCGAAAACCGACGGCGCGAGGACTCATGCTGCGTGGTTAAAAAAAAATCCCCGCCCCCGTGCGCCCCGTGGTCCCGGCGATGCGTGGACTCCCACTGGCCTGTTCAACGGCATGATCAATCCGTTACTGCCCTATGCGATCCGGGGTACGGTGTGGTATCAGGGTGAGAGCAACGCTGAGCGGGCCGCAGAATACCGCGGACTCTTCGCGGCGATGATTACCGCGTGGCGGGCGCACTTCGGCCAAGGCGACTTTCCTTTCTATTGGGTGAGTCTCGCCAATTACAAAAATCCCGCCGATGCCACGGGTCTCACCTACGCAGCGCTGCGTGAAGCGCAGACGCAGACCCTCGCGCTGCCCAACACGGGCCAAGCCCTCGCGATCGACGTCGGTAATCCCGACGACATTCATCCCGCCAACAAGCAGGACGTCGGGCGTCGCCTGGCCATGCTCGCGAAAAACCGCGTGTATGGACTTACTGTGGACGACACGGGGCCGACTTTCGCGGCAGTGGCGCGCGAAGGTACCGTGTTGCGGGTACAATTCACCCACGCGAGCGGCCTGATCGCCCACGACAAGCCGGTGCAGTCCCTGGAAATCGCCGGTGCCGACAAGATTTTTTATCCGGCCACCGCCAAGATTGAGCGCGAGACGCTGGTGGTCTCCGCGCCCAAGGTGCGCGAACCGGTTGCGGTCCGCTACGCGTGGCGCAACGCGCCGGAGGCCAATCTGTACAACGGGGCCGGCCTCCCGGCGGTGCCGTTTCGCTCTGACTCGTGGTGACGCACCGGCGGTGCGCTACCCGTTTCCCGCTGAGCGCAACGCGGGCGGTTCACGAAGCGAGCAGAGTGCGCAGCGCCGCGAGATATTTTTCCTGAGTGCGGGCGATCACCTCGGCGGGGAGGCGAGGGGCCGGTGGTTGCTGGTCCCACTTCAGCGCGATGAGGTGGTCGCGCACGAATTGTTTGTCGTAGCTCGGGGGTGAGCAATCGGGCCGATACTCGGCGGCGGGCCAGTAACGCGAGGAGTCGGGCGTCAGCACTTCGTCGATGAGAAACAGCGCGCCCGCGGCATCGGTGCCAAACTCGAACTTGGTGTCGGCGAGGATCATGCCGGCCTGTTTAGCCCGGTCGTGGCCGAACTGATACAGCGCAAGGCTGGTGGACTTCACTTTCTCGTAGAGGGCGACACCGATGATGGCGGCCGCTTGGGCGTCGTTGATCGGTTCGTCGTGCTGACCCTTCGGGGCCTTGGTCGTGGGGGTGAAGATCGGTGCAGCGAGACGATCCGCCTGGCGCAGACCCGCGGGGAGCTGGATGCCGCAGACTGCGCCGGTTTTCTGGTAGGAACTCCAACCGCTGCCGATGAGGTAGCCGCGGGTGACGCATTCGATGGCGAGCGGTTTTAGTTTTCGCACAATCATGCTGCGAAGTTGGAGGTCGGGATTCGTGATGCCGCGACGGACGAACTCGCCGACTTGATCGGGCAAGAGGTGGTTCTGGATCAGGGCGCTCGATTGAGCGAACCACCAGTTGCTTATCTGCGTGAGAATCGCGCCCTTGCCGGGGATGCCGTCGGGCAAAATGACGTCGAAGGCGGAGAGGCGGTCAGTCGCCGTGAGAAGGAGGGCGTCGCCGAGATCGTAAATTTCCCGGACTTTACCGGAAGCGAGGAGGGGGAAAGGGAGGCCATCGATGGTCGTAACGGCAGACTTGGGCAGGGCGGCGGCAATGGCGGCGAATGTCATCATGAAAATGTGTTAGCGAGAGAGGGGCAAAGGTCGCGAACAAACTGTGTCACCTTGAGTGAGCGGGCTCGTTTGAGTGGAAAATTGCCTTGCGCGGCGGGTTTCGCACCGTAGCTTCCCGCATTCCGCGGTTAGTCCCCATCGTCTAGCCCGGTTAGGACGCCTCCCTTTCACGGAGAGAACCGGGGTTCGAATCCCCGTGGGGACGCCAGCTTAACTACTTGATAGCAAGGAGTTAAAATTTAGCCGGAGCTAGGTTGCCAGTTGACGTGGCAACCTTCACATGCCCGATACTGCATTCGACGTCACCCGCTACGAAAACCGTAATGGCGTCACCTCCTGGCGAGTCGCCGGCTGGCTTCACGGCTTCCGCATCCGGAAAAACTTCAAGTCCCGAGAAGAGGCCGCCGCCGAGGCTGCCACTTTGGAAATCAAGGCGCTGCAAGCCACCTCCGGCCTTCGCTCGCTCGCGACCACGCTAACCGACGAGCAAGCCCGCGAGGCTGAGGCCGCGTTCCGCCGCCTCGCCGACAAGCCGCGCCCGCTTTCGTTCTATCTCGACTTTGCCCTCGCCAACTATCGCCAGCCCGAGAACCAAAAATCCCGCTCCGACGCCATCACAGACTACAAACGTTCAAAGTCCTACGAGGGTTCGATCCGGCGAGATAGGTTACACTTAATCCGGGGAGATAGGTTGCATATAGGGCGAGGCTCTGGACCAACGTAACCGATATGAAAGAGATCACTCGATTAGTTATCCCCCTGGTAGGTGATGGCGGTAAGCGGTGGGCGGTTGGGGGCGGCAGAAATACAGAGAGGCGACTGGGTGAGCGGGGAGTTTGACTGGTCGGGCGAGCGCGGTTCGTTCTGGGGATGGCTGGTCACAGACAACTGGAGGTCGTGTGGTTCAAGCGCGACCTGCGCGTGAGCGACCATGCCCCGTTGGCAGAAGCCTGCGCACGCGCCCGGTCGACGGGTGACCAAATCCTCGGTTTCTATGCGATCGAGCCTTCGGTCATTCGTTCCCCTGACTTCTCGGGTCGGCACTGGGCGGCGGCGCGCGAGGCGTTAGCGGAACTGCGACAGAACCTGACTCGGCTCGGCGTCCCGTTGGCCGTGAGGACAGGCGAGGTGGTCGCGCTGTTGGAGCGACTACGCACTCACGCGGCGGGGCGGGGGACGAAGCTCGCGCTATGGTCGCACGAAGAGACGGGTAATGCGGTCACCTATGCCCGCGATCGAGCCGTCCGACGTTGGGCGCGGACCCAAAGCGTCGAGTGGAACGAACGCACGCAGACGGGCGTGGTCCGACGCTTGCCGTCACGCGATGGTTGGGCGGCGGCATGGGAAGGGCGGATGCGCGCGCCCATCTCGGCCGTGCCTGACCCGTCTCGTGGGTGGACTTACGTCGAACCAGGAGAATTGCCCACGTCGGCGGAGCTGCAATTGGCGGCCGACCCTTGTCCAAATCGCCAAAACTCGGGCGAGGCGGCTGCCCGAGAGCTCCTGGACAGTTTCTTAACCCACCGTGGCAGGAACTACAGCGGCGAGATGTCGAGTCCGCGTACGGCGGCTAACGCCTGCTCGCGGCTCAGCGTCCCGCTGGCGCTCGGGACGATTTCGCTGCGCACCGTCGTCCAGTCCGCGCACGCGCGCATGGGAGAACTCCAGGCGGCCCGCGAGGTGGGGGCGCCAAGCGACGGCTATCCTGTCGGTTCGGTGCGCTCCTTCATCGCGCGCCTGCATTGGCACTGCCATTTCATGCAGAAGCTCGAAGACGAGCCGCGGATTGAGACGCAGTCCTTCGTGTCCGCCTTTGATGGCCTCCGGGCGGCTGACCTGACGGGCGATCGGGTGGAACGGCTAGCGGCTTGGGCGGCAGGCCGCACGGGGTATCCGTTGATCGATGCGTGCATGCGTTCGCTGCGGACCACGGGCTGGATCAATTTCCGGATGCGCGCGATGTTGATGTCCTTCGCCAGCTACGACCTCTGGTTGCCCTGGCGGGAATCGGGCCTGGAGCTGGCCCGCCTGTTCACAGATTACGAGCCCGGCATCCATTGGTCGCAGGTCCAGATGCAGAGCGGCACGACGGGCATTAATACTTTGCGGATGTATGCGCCGCTCAAGCAGTCGCTCGACCAGGACCCCTCCGGCGAGTTCATCCGCCGTTGGGTGCCCGAGCTCGCGGCGGTGCCAGAGGTTTATATCCATGAACCCGGGCGGATGACCGCCGAGGCGGAGCAGTCCTTCGGCTGCGAAATCGGGAGGGATTACCCGCGTCCGGTGGTCGACCATAAGGAAGCCGTCCGGCAGGCTCGGGAGAAGTTCAGCGAGATTACGAAGCGCCCAGAACATCGGGCGGAGACGCAGTCGGTGTTGCGCATGCATGGCAGCCGTAAACGCTCGGGCAGTCAGGCGTCCGAGGCGCGCAGGACCAAGCAGACGCGACGGGCGGCATCGGATACCTTCGATGACCAGCTGGAGTTGGGCTTATAGGACGAATCGAAGGGATCCTGTAGTGGCTATTGATATACGGCGCAATACCCGGGGCGTAGGCAAGTCAGGGCCGCACGGTGGGGCCAGCAGAGCTCGTCAAAAAGGGTCCGGTTTATGTGTCGCCCACTCCTGCCGCAGGAGCGCTCTCGGCATGGCCCAACATCAAACGTTGAAACTCTAACTCCATGCTTGATCCCCCCTTTCTGCCGATCCCTGCACTCGGAAGAAGGTGGAAATTGAAACGTTTGACTTTGGTTTGTCCTCCCCCGGCTTGCGACCAAGGCCTTTCCGCCTTCCAGTGAGTGACTTCATTCTATGACCACCTCCGCCAAGGCCTACAGTTCCGCCTCGCCTGCCTCGAAACTCGCCCCGCTGCAGATTGCCCGTCGCGAACCGGGACCGACGGATATCGAGCTGGAGATCCTATTCTGCGGCGTCTGTCACTCCGACCTCCATACGGCCCGCGGCGAATGGCCGGGTACGAACTACGCCTGCGTTCCTGGACACGAGATCGTCGGCCGCGTGACGCGCGTCGGTGCGAAGGTCACTAAGCTTAAGGTCGGAGACATCGGCGCCACGGGCTGTATGGTTGACTCCTGTCGCACCTGCCCGAGCTGCCAGAAGGGCCTCGAGCAGTTCTGCCTCACCGGTGCGACCTTCACCTACAACAGCCCCGACAAGCATCTCGGCGGCCACACCTTCGGCGGGTACTCGTCCGGCATCGTCGTCGACGAGGCCTTCACCCTGCGCGTCCCGGAGGGAATGGATCTCGCTGCCACCGCCCCGCTCCTCTGCGCCGGCATCACGACCTACTCGCCCCTCCGCCATTGGAAGGTCGGCCCGGGCCAGAAGGTCGGCATCGTCGGCCTCGGCGGACTCGGCCACATGGGCGTGAAGCTCGCCCGCGCCTTCGGCGCCCACGTCGTGCTCTTCACGACCTCCCCCTCCAAGGTCGCCGACGGCCTCCGCCTTGGCGCTCATGAGGTCGTCGTCTCGACGGACGCCGCCGCGATGGCCAAGCACGCTTCCTCCCTCGACTTCATTCTCGACTGCGTCTCCGCCAAGCACGACCTCAACGCCTACCTCTCGCTCCTGCGCGTCGACGGCACCCTTTGCCTCGTGGGCGTCCCCGAGCAGCCGCTCGCGGTCCATGCCTTCAGCGTGATCATGCCCCGCCGTAACTTCAGCGGCTCCTGCATCGGCGGTATCGCCGAGACCCAGGAGATGCTCGAATTCTGCGCGAAGCACGGCATCGTCTCAGACATCGAGCTGATCCCGATCCAACAGATCAACGAAGCCTGGGACCGCATGATCAAGCAGGACGTGCGTTACCGGTTCGTGATCGACATGGCTTCGCTGAAGCAGACCTGAGCGAATGACTTCGCTGCGGCCTTGGGCTCGGTCGTCGCAGCGTCGGTCGGAGTCTTGGGGAACCAAAAACGGGTCAAGGTTTGCATTTTGCAATCGCCTTGAGTGGCGTTTGGAAGGGACCACTGACAGGCAGCCGGCCTTTCAGGGGGATCGGATCCGGGAGGGGTTTAGCCCAGTACGATTTCGGTCGGAACCCGTAGCTTCGTGGGTGCGGTACTGTGCACGACTACGCGACCGTGACAGAAGGAATCAGCGTGCGTGCGGTCGTGGATTGTGCAGCGTGTTATCTTGCCCTTGAACAATCCAAATTCTGATCTGTTTCACCCCTCCCGGACCCGATCCCCCTGAAAAACCAGTCCTCTATCAGTCACGCCCACGACCTCGAACTCCAGCACGTCCGCGTCACCGCTTCGAAAGGCTTGGCCGTCGAAATCGATTCGTCCAGCCGCGTCACATCCGACGACGTCGCGACCGATGCCGACGCCGCGAAACTCTTGAAACTCACGAAGTCCACCCGGGTCCGACCAAGTGCCCTTTTCGTCCCGCTTCAATCCTGAGCCTAGGCCCGCGCCCCGGACGGTATCTCCATTTCCCTGACCCAAACCCGAAAACCCATGACACCAAACACCACGCTCCGCAGCCTCGGCCAACTAGGCCTCGCCCTCGCCGGCCTTTTCCTTGGCCATCGCGCCTCCGCACAGGCCGCCGCCACCGGCACCGTAGAGGGCCGCGTCCTCAACGTCACCACAAGCCAGTATATCAACAACGCGCGCGTAACCGTCGAGGGCACTACGCTCGAGACGTTCACGAACCAGTCCGGCGAATTCCGCCTGATCAACGTCCCGCCCGGCACCGCTAAACTCAAGGTGCTCTTCTCCGGTATGCCCCCGCAGGATGAGACGGTCTCCGTCGCCGCCGGCCAGACCGTCCAGCAGGACTTCTACCTCGTCTTCTCCAAGACGAATGCGAACCAGGCCGCCAAGGACATTGGCGATGTCGTGAAACTCGAAGCCTTTGCCGTCACGAACACCCGCGAGACCAACGCCACCAACATCGCCACCAACGAGCAGCGCTTCGCTCCGAACATCAAGAACGTCGTCTCCTCCGACGCGTTCGGCGATGTCACCGAGGGCAACGTCGGCGAGTTTGTTAAATACCTCCCCGGCGTCACCGTGGACTACGTCGCCGCCGATGTGCGCACGATCTCCGTGCGCGGCTTCGCCGACAATTTCACCAACGTCACCTCGGACGGCGCGCGCATGGCCAGCTCCGCCTCCGGTAGCACCATCCGCACTTTCGAGCTCGAGCAGGTGTCCATCAATAACATCTCCCGCGTCGAGGTGACCAAGGTCCCGACGCCCGACCAGGCCGCCGACAGCCTCGGCGGTTCCGTGAACATGGTCAGCCGCAGCGCGTTCGAGTCATCGGGCATCCAGTTCAAATACAAGCTCTACACCAGCTTCAACAGTGAGGACTACCAAGTCTTCAAAAAGACCGCCGGCCCCGGCAACAAGCCCACGCAAAAAGTCCTCCCCGGTTTCGATTTCAACTACATCGCTCCGCTCTCGAAAACCTTCGGTCTCGTGATCAACGGTCTCTCGTCAAATCAGTTCAATGAGCAGCACCGTTCGCAGCCCACGTGGCGTTTCGTCGGCGCCGGCGCTACCGTCACCAATCCCTACCTCCGCCAATACCAAGTCCAGGACGGCCCGAAGAACACCTTCCGCGATTCCTTCAGCATTAAAGCCGATTGGAAACCCGCCCGCTACCACGTCCTCACCGTCGGCGCGCAGGTGAACTACTACCACTCCTTCTTCGCGAATCGTAACACCAACTTCGACGTCGGCAGCAGCGAGGTCCCCACCCCCGCCACCGGCATCCCGCTCACCTTCGGGCCCGCGTTCACCTATGGCGCCACCGGTCGCGGCACCGTTTCCCAAGGCAGCTCGTTCCGTGACAAATACGGCGCGACCCGCGCCGCGAATCTCAATCACACCTACAAGGGGCGCGAATGGGAAATCGACTCCGGCCTCAACGCCTCCATCTCGAAGACTTGGTATCGCACCAGCGAGCGCGGCCACTTCTCCGGCGTGAACACCAACCTCCAGAGTGTCTCGCGCGTCAACTACGACGGCATCACTTATCCCGCTCCCGCGAAATTCACCGCCCTCGATTCCGCTGGCACGCAGATCGACTACAACAATCCCGCGAACTATCGCATCACCACGCTCGGCAACACGCCCGTCGACGCCCGCGACGAATTTCGCGCCGGCCGCCTCAACGCCAAACACGCGATTCCGTTCCTGCCTTTCGAGGCCACCCTCAAGGTCGGCGGTCTCGTCCAGAAACAAAAGCGCGACATCAAGAGCTACAACGAGAGCACTACCTTCGTTGGAAAGGACGGCATCGCCAACACCGGCGATGATAGCCTCCTTCCCTACGTCGACACCGGTTACCTCGGCCAAGACAACGGCTACGGCTTCACCCGCCTGCCCTTCGCCGACGCCTACAAACTCTGGGAAGAGACGAAGACCAACCCGTCCTACTTCAGCACGACGCCCGCGCAGGCCGTCACCAACGAGACCAACCGCATCAACGGATCCCTCCAGTTCTCCGAAAAGGTCTCCGCCGCCTACACGCAGTTTGAGAGCCGTCTCCTTAACAACCGCCTGGGCCTCGTTGGCGGCGTGCGCTTCGAGAAGACCGACGACACCGGTCGCGGTCCGCTCATCGATCCCGACGCTCCCTTCGTCCGCGGCGCTGATGGCAAGTTCGCCCTCGTGAATGGCGCCCGCGTCCGCAAAGCCGAGGCCGGCGCCGCCGGTTCGCTCCAGGAGCTCGCCCTTGTCCGCAAAGAGCGCGCTGCCTACGCCGAGCGCACCTACGACGGCTACTACCCCAGCCTCCACGCGACGTTCAACGTCACGGAAAATATGCTCGTCCGCGCCGCGTTCGCGAAGACCTTCGGTCGCCCCGACCTCGGCTCGATCGTCCCGAACACGACGATCGACGAAAACGACAATCCCAATCCTCCCGCCGGCTCCTCCCCCGGCAGCATCACCTACACGAACTCCGGCCTGAAGCCCTACTCCGCGAAGAACTACGATTTCTCCCTCGAGTATTACTTCCCCTCGGGCGGCCTCGTCTCCGCGGGTGTTTTCCGGAAGGATCTCACCGACTTCTTCGGCTCCCTCAACACCGTCGCCACGCCCGCCATCCTTGATCAGCTCGGCCTCGACCAGCGCTACGTCGGTTGGACCGTCAACAGCCGCCTCAACGTTGGCAGCGCGCGTATCGACGGCGCTGAGTTCAACTACATGCAACCGCTCAAGGCCATCGCCGCGCTCGGCAACTGGGGTAAGTATTTCAATTTCTCCGCCAGCGGCTCCGTCCTCCACCTCCAGGGTGCGAACGGTGCCGACTTCAACCGCTTCATCCCGAAGAGCGGCAGCATGGGCCTCACGTTCAGCCGCAAGCCCCTCGTCCTGATGGTCAAATACAACTACCGCGGCCGGCAGCGCAACTCCGCCCAGACCGGCACCGCGCCCAACGCATTCGAGTATTACGATTCCCGTTACAACATCGACCTCAACGCCGAGTATACGTTCACCAAGCGCATCACGGTCTTCGCCAACGCCCGCAACGTCCTCAACACCCCGCAGGACCTTGAGCGCTACAGCCCCGATACCCCCGGCTACACGCACACCTACCGCAGCGAGGAGTTCGGCGTGCAGTTCGCCGTCGGCGTCAAGGGCACGTTCTAACCACCCGCCGTTCTGATTCTGCCCTCGCCCCGCGCAGCTCATCGGCCGCGCGGGGCTTTTTCGTTTCCGCCCCCCGGCACGCCGATCACTTCACGCCATCAGCACCCCGTCTTTGGCCTTTGAGCTGTGTTCATCCATGGTTATCCGTGGTTAAAAAATCTCCTCTTCCCATGAAAGAGCCGGGTCAGGACGAGCCAAAATAAATCCTGTATTGACAATTAAGTTACAGCGCAATCTCCGGGGCGTAGGCAAGTCAGGGCCGCGGGCGTAGTGAATCGTGACCTGCCCGATTGGTATCGGGCGCTGTTCAGTCCGTCGGTGCAAGTGGGGCGATTGCCGGCTTACGCGTTGATCGAACCGGCGAGCGATGCGAAATTCATTTCAGTCCCGCTGCGATTCGACTCCTGCGAAACTCATTCAACTCGGCTTTGCCCTCTGGCGCCGTCGGATTTGCGTCGGAAAGTCGTTGGTTTTCTGCGCTCGGGGAGGCCAGCTTAGTATCTGATAATCAAATATTTTGAGTGAGCCATCGTTCACTCGGCTGGTTGGGCAGGTCTTTGCAGAAAGACTCTTTTAGGGGTCCCGTCATCCGGTCCTCGTGGCACAATTTTCCCGCACGTCTTCTTTTTGGAGCGGAAACGAGCTTTCGTTTCGTCGGGTGGCACCTAGGTTCGCGGATATGATCCGACATATCTTGGTGGGAGTTGCGATGGGATTGAGTGGCCTGCTCTCGGCGAGCGGTGCGGACGGCGTGGCCGCGAAGCCGGGAGAACGATTCTCGTTCGTGGCGTTTGGCTGCATGCCGTATGGGAAAGAAAATTACCCGGACTACGAGCGCTTGTTGAAAGAGATCAACCGGCACGGACCCTCGTTTACCGTGCACTGCGGCGATACGAAGAGCGGGAGCGAGCCGCCCTCGGACGCGTTCATGACACAGGTGCATCGGTGGTTCGATTCGTTGGACGGTGCGCTCATCTACACGCCGGGCGACAACGAGTGGACGGATGTGCATCGCAAGAACAACGGCAGCCAGGATCCGCTGGTCTGGCTCGCCAAGGTGCGCACGGAATATTTTTCGACAGAGCGCAGTATGGGCCGCGCGCCGATCCCGTTGGTCACGCAACGGCGGGAAAAGGGGTTTGAGAAATTTGTGGAGAATGCGCGCTGGGTGCGGGGCGGCGTGGTGTTCGCGACGGTACATGCGGTCGGCAGCAACAACAACCGTATCAAGACCGACGATCGCGAACGAAGCGGGCTGGCGCGGGAGAGTGCCTTGGCGGAATTTCGTGAGCGCGACGCCGCCAATGTGGCGTGGGTGCGCGGGACGTTTGCGGAGGCGCGCGCCACGCGGGCGCCGGGCGTGGCGCTGTTTTTTCAAGCGGAGCCGTTTGATGCGGCGGAGAAGGCCGGCCGGGAGTCGGGGTTTACGGAGTTTCTCGGCGCGGTTGAACAGGAGGCGAAACACTTTGAGCAGCCGGTGCTGCTGGTGCACGCGGACGACCACCGCTACCGGCTGGAGCCTAAGGTGCGGTTTCCGAGTGGCGAGAAACACGACAATGTGACGCGGCTCGGGGTCTTCGGGGCGGGCGACATCCATGCGGTGCAGGTGACGGTCGATCCGACGTCGAAGGCGGTCTTCCTAGCTGGTCCGCTGCTCGTGCCCGGGAATCCGCTCCCCGTGCTACCGCGGTCGAAAAAGGAGGCGGGGAAAAAATGAGCGGAGGGCGGATGGGCGGAAGCGTGGCGGTGGCGCGAGAGTTGCCAGAACTCCTGCTGCGCGAGCCACGGCTGACGCTGGCGGTGGCGGAAAGTGTGACGGCCGGGCACGTGCAGGCGCGGGTGGCGGCGGTGTCGGGGGCGTCCGGGTTTTTTTTGGGCGGGGTGACGGCGTATAGCTTGGAGCAAAAAGTGAAATTGCTTGGCGTGGATCGCGCGGCGGCGAACAAGGTGAACTGCGTGTCGGCGCAGGTGGCGGAGGAGATGGCGCTCGGCGTGTGCGCGTTGTTTGGGGCCGACGTGGGTGTGGCGACGACGGGTTACGCAGAGCCCTCGCCGGCTGACGGGGTGGCTGTGCCGATGGCTTGGTGGGCGGTGGCGGGGCGCGGCGCGCATGGGAAATTTTCGGTGCGGCACGGCCGGGTGGAGTGTCCAGGGGCGGCGCGCGTGCTGGTGCAAGCCATCGTGGCAGACGCGGCGCTGGCGGAACTCGTCGCGTGGTTGCGCGAGCGACGCGCGCGTGGGGACTGAGCGGGAAGGAGTGGGCGCAAGCGGTCATTTTGCGCGAAAAAAACTCCTGAAAAAGTGTCACGTATTACGTGACACTTCCTATGAAAAAGAGGTCTTTTTTGGCGGCGATAAAAACCGGAAATGCGTAGGCCCTCAGACCAGACGGCGGAGCCAGAGGCCGCCGGCGAGGGTGCTGATGAAGCCGGCGGTGGCGAGTTGCCAGGCGGGCACGCCGAGGACGTGGGCGGGCGGCGCGGTTTCCGGTTTGCGAATCTGCGCGATCGCGGCTGTCGCGAAGAGCGCGGTGCCGAGCAGGACGAGGGCGGCGATGCCGAGGTAGGCGGCGTTGCTGGCGCGGGTTTTGGGCTCTGGCGTCATGCGGGGAGTGCGGCGAGGGCGGTGCGGCCCACAGGCTGCACGTTACGTGCGTTCGTTTTGGAAAAACTCGATGATTTCACCGCTGGGGCCTTCGCAGAAAAAAATGCGGATGGGGACCGGCGGGTGGGCGTTCGTGGTGGCGAGGGTGACGTCCTTGGGCTCTACCGTGATGATCGCGCCGGTGGCGCGGACGCGGGCGGCGACTTCGTCGAGGTGCGCGGTGCGGAGGGCGAAGTGGAGCACCGCGCCGCCGGGTGAGGGCGCGTAGGCGAGGTCTTCAAACACTTCGAGGTAGTTGCCGTCACCGGCGTTGAGCATGACGGCGCGTTGGGGCGCGGCGCGCCAAGTGATTTTTTCCACGAAGCCGAGCGTATCCTTGTAGAAAGACATCGTGCGGTCCCAGTCACGGGTTTTGATGCAGACGTGGTGGAAGCCGGAGATGAGCGCGCACATGGGCGCTAGTTGAAGCGGGGACGTTTAAGTTGGAAGCACAATCAGGCCGTTCGCGGCAGGTGCGGGCCCTACCTCATCTTTCCGACTTCAACTTCGACTCGCACGCGGCCGACTGGGCCGCGGCGCGCTCAGGGTGCGAGGCGTTGCACGAGGGCCATCAGCGGCTGCACTTCGGCGGGAGGCTGAACCCAGTCGCTGTAGAGCAGTTCGGGCATCGTGTATTTCGTATTGTAGAGGAGGAAATTGCCCTTGTCGTTGCGCGAGAGGTGGCCGGCTTTGACGGTGGCGCCGGCAAAAACTCCAGCAGACTTCGTGTAGAGTAGCATCGGGGTGCGCAGGATCTCGGCGCTGTAGCGCTCGGTCTCGGCGGCCTTGGGGCCGATGATGGCCTTGGCGTCGACGCCGATATTGAAGCGTTGTTTGAAGAGGAGGCGGGGCGTGTTGACGTCGGTGATAACGTAAACGCTTTCGATGGCGCTGGCACCGACTTGGAGGCCGAGGCTGGCTTCGCCGGCGTTGATGAGGACGGGAAGACTCCAACGGCCTTGGTCGTTCTTGACCATAATCACGCCGTAGCCGTCTTTGACGCCGAGGAGAAGGCCGGCTTTGAACTGATTGACGATGACGATGGCCTTGGCCTGACGTAGGACGGCGGCGGGAATGGCGGTGTCGCGACGGCTCTGGAATTCCTCAAGGATGGCTTCGCAAGTTTCAATGCGATCGACGAGGTCGGCACGCGACACCTCGGCGCGCACGACGGAGGCACCGCACAGGGCGACAAGAAAGAGCAGCAGGAATTTTTTCATGACGAGGCGAAATGGGAAAACTGTGCCGTGATCTATGCACGGCGCGAGGGACTTGGAAAGCGCGGAGTGGGGGAGGTTCTTGACCGGTTATTCACAATCAGGACGGGTCGCGTGGGAGGGCGGGTTCCATAGGGAAGGAGGGTCGAAAGCCGGCCTCACAGCGGCGACGCGGGCAGAAAAATGGGTGCGGGCTTACTCGAGGCCCCGGGCGGTGAGCTCGTCTTCGTCCCAGCCGAAGTAGTGGCCGAGTTCGTGGAGGTAGGTGAGGCGGATTTCGTCGCGGAAAATAGCGAGATCGTCCGCGGCGTAGTCCCAGAGGTTGTCGACGTAGAGGAGAATGTGGGCGGGCGCGGGGTTGTCGTGAGCGAGTTCCTGGCCGTGGGCGCTGCCAGTGAAGAGGCC
>CANIJN010000120.1 GCA_947467625.1 Opitutia bacterium
ACCGGCCTCCTCGACCGTCCGCCGCTCGTGCCGTTGCTCGGCCCGCATTCAAAATTCATCACACCCGGCGCCCCGGGTAGTTCGGAGATTCTCCACCGGCTCACGCTCAAGGAAGGCGGGCGCATGCCGCTCCTCGGGAGCGAACGGACCGACGAGGAGGGCGTGCGACTCATCCGCGAATGGATCGAGCAGCTCGGCACGATGCCGCGAGCAGAGAGCGGCGGAAAATAAGTCGGCGCGTATGCGTTCGTCACCTCGCCCACTCGAGTGAACGAGCGCTGCCGGCAGGTGATCCCACGGCACTTCGTCCGCGCCGGATCCGGGTGCAGGGAATCGCGCTGGCCTCGATGGGATCGCAGGAAAAACCCCAACGACCAGCGGCCCCGGCCGTGCGCTGCGTTACCGAGCGCAGCAACCGGGCTCCCCATCTGCGGTTAAAAAGTCCGGCCGCTGAAACCTGCGCCGAGCGGCCCGCCTCAGAAACGGATCGTGTTCGTCCGCATCACCGAGCGCGGCGGCTGATAGAACGTGACGTTGATCGCCCTATAGTCGGCCCGGGCGTTCGACCGGTAAGAGGTCACGACCGCGTCGGTGACCGCGGGTCGTATCGCCCTCCTCGCGACGTCGTTTCACGGTCGCTCCATCGAAAAAATATCGCGCGTGCGCACGTAGGCGTCACCGCCGAGCCGGCCGATGAGATCAAGCTTCGCGGCGTCGGGCCGACCGTCGGCGCCCATCACGTCGGCGCTCACGTGCGCGAACACAATGCGACCGAACATTACGTTGGCCGCGAGCGGGCCTGCGCCGATGTGCACGATGCGGTCGAGCGCGCACTCAAACGCGACCGGGGCAGCGGCTACGCGCGGCGGGCGCACGCGTTCGCTGGGCGCGGCGGCGATGCCAAATTTCCCAAACTCGCTCTCTCCATACGGCAGCAGCTCGGCCGTGGAGTTCATCTGCTCACTCAGCGCGAAGGGCACGAGGTTCACGACGAATTCCGGCACGGCCTCGATGTTGCGCGTCGTGTCCTTTTTGGTGCCGTCGCGCTGGTTGACGGGCACGAACATCAGCGTCGGCGGATTCGCGCACACGCCTTGAAAAAAGGAAAATGGCGCGAGGTTAGTTTTACCATCGGCGGAGATCGTCGAGACCCACGCGATGGGCCGCGGCAAGATCGTCGCGATCATCCAAGCGTAAGCTTCGCGGGGGGGAAGGGCGGTGAAATCGAGACGCATATAAACTTCGCACGATGGTCGCTGACTCACCGTGAGCAAGCCGTGGCCGCCGTCGTCGGAGAACCGACCCCATGCCAACGCGACCTCTATCAGAGTGTGTTGGCAGCCGAGGAGCGCGCCATCGCCTGCTGCGTGCCCGGCGCGGAGTGGAAACAAATCCACCTCGCCGCCGCCGTGGACATGGTCGGTGGCTTGGTGGACATGGGCGTGATGCGCGGCGCGCCCGAATCACTCGTGGAGCGGGAGGCGCACACGTTGTTTTTCCCGCACGGCCTCGGGCATATGGTGGGCCTGGGGGTACGCGACGGCAGCGGACTTCAGCCCGGCCGCACGCAGGATCCGCGGCCCTGCCTCCGCACGCTCCGCATCGATTTGCCGTTGGCGGCCGACTACGTTGTGACGATTGAGCCCGGCCTCTATTTTATCCCCGCCTTGCTCAACGATCCGGCGCGACGCGAACGCTTCGACGACTGCGTGAATTGGCCGCTGGCCGAACAGCATCTCCACATCGGCGGCGTGCGGATCGAAGACAACATCCTCGTGACCCTCGGCGCCCCGGTGAACCTGACCTCGTCCATCCCGAAATCATGGTGATTCGCGACCGGTATCGCGGACCCACGCGGCCCAAATTTTCCATGGACAACCGGCACGTTGTCCCTCTCTTTTCCATCCATGGCTCAGTCCGAACAAAAATCACTTTCGCCCCTCAGTCTCGCCGTCGATGCGGTGCTCGTCATCGCGTTTTTCACCCTGCTCTTCAATATGGTGAAAATCCACGTGCCGTCCTCCGACCCGAAGATGATCACGCTCTGGAGCGCGCTGACCGCCGCCTGCATGAGCGGTGTGTTTTGGCTGTGCATCCAGATGTTCCGCGTGGTGCTCAAAGCCCAGCGCGAGGCGGGGAAGAAATAAGCCCCCCTCAGCCGCCCCGCTGCTGCTCAACGCGCCCCTCGTCCGGGCGCGTTTTTTTCGGGCTGCATCCGCGCCCAGCGTCCGACAGCCACTTCACCAGCGAACATCTCCACGCGAGAGTTGCGCGGCGGGTTTTGTCCCTTATTGTCCGGCACCATTATGAAATCTGAACTCCCCTCAGATCTCCGCTACCTCCCCCGCGCGGGACGATGGATTTCGCTCGGGGGCGCTGCCGCTGCGGTTCTCCTCGCCGCTGGTTGCGCCAACTCCACGACGGTTAAGATCGACTCACTCGCCAAGCCCAAGGCCGAGGAATCGATTTCCTACAAGATTCTCAACAAAAACCCCGCCGTGGACGACGATTCGTTGCGCTACAAGGAGGCGGCTGGCTACGTGCGCACCGCCCTCTCGGGCAAGGGTCTTTACGAAGCACCGGACAACCAAAATGCCGATCTCGTAGTCTCGATCGACTACGGAGTCGGCCCGCCTCAATCGCGCCGCGAAGTCGTTTCCGAGCCGGTTTACGTCACGCTCCCCGGCCAAATGCGGGTGGAGCGCGTCCAGGTCGGCACCGACCGCAACGGCAACCCCGTTTACCAGACGATTACCGTGCAAGACGCGCCGCGGACGGAGTTCGCCGGCTATCGCGAATACTTCGTCACGGTGACCGTCTACGAGAAATTCCTCCGGCTGAACGCCACCGAAAACAAACCGGCCGCAGAAGGACGCCCTCCCTCGGAAATCTGGACGGTCGATATTACCAGCGAGGGTGAGAGTAGGGATATCCGGAAGGCCCTCCCCATCCTCGCCGCCGCCAGCATCGACTACGTGGGTAAAGATTCCCTCGGACAAAAAACGATTCGGATCAAAGACACCGACAAGGACGTCGCCTTCATTAAAAAAGGGATGTGAGCGCGTTTCGGGTGGAGGGGCGGAGGGGCGGTCACGGCGCGCCGATAATCGGCTGAGGAGTGGCAGGAACCAACGGGCGCCGACCTTGCATTCGGTAACGGAAGGGGGCATCGACCCGTCCATCCCACCCTACGGGAGCCGGCCCATCAGAGACCGACCCCAACGCGATCAGACGACCGCGCTGGCTCCGAGCCTTGCGGCGCGCTCACCCCGAAATCACCCGAGGAGCCGGAGCTTCTCTTTGCGCTTCTCCACACGGGAGGAGGCGATGATCGCGATCTCGTAAAGCACATAGAGCGGGATCGCGAACATCGTCTGCGTGATCGGATCTGGCGTCGGCGTGACGATGGCTGCGATGATGAAAATCACGACGACAGCGTGACGGCGGTATTTCCGGAGGAAGTCGGTGGTCATCACACCCAGCCAGACCAGCAGCACGATCACGAGGGGAAACTCGAACGAGACCCCGACCCCTAGCGTCAGCCAAGTCAACAAGCTGTAATAGCTCCCGGGCGTCCAGCGTATGGCGAAACCAAACATCTGATTGATCTCCACCGAGACGCGCAGCGTGCTCGGCACCAGCAGGAAAAAAGCAAAAGCCGCGCCCAACAAAAAGAGCACGAACGCAGAGATGCACAGCGGCAACACCGCCTTCATTTCTTTCGGGGTCAGCGCCGGTGAAACAAACTGCCCCACAAAAAAGAGGATAAACGGCAAGGACATCCCCAAGCCACCCAGCACGCACATTTGGATCACGACGTTAAAGCCCTCCATGATCGAGGTCGTACCCAGCTCAATAATCACCGCAGGGAAATCGATCTTCAGCTGCGTCAACGGCCGCATCAGGACCTCGTTGAACTCCTGCATCCAAATACCAATCACCGTGGCGAAAACCACGAACACCACCACGCTCTTGATAATCGTCCCGCGCAGCTCCTCTAAATGGTCCCAAAACCCCATGGGCTTCTCGCGCGGCGAGGTCGCCTCGTCGGTCGAATCAGAGTTCTGGGGTTGGTCGGTGGAGTCGCTCACAGATGGAAATGAAAACGGGATGGTGGGAAGATTTTCTGAAAACGGAAGCGTCTTTCCAGCGATTTTTAACTCAGCGCGGCTGCGCCGTTGACAGGCCCCCTTCGCGCCCTATTGCCTCTGCCCGTCTGCGTACTCACCGAACGTTCGTTTTTCCGCTCAGATAACCCATCCACTATGGCCGCCAAATCCACCGCCAAGAAACCCGCCGCGAAGGCCCCCGCCTCCGCTCCCAAGAAAACTTCCGCTCCGAAGGCGCTCCAATACGTTTACACGTGGGGCGCCAACCGCGCCGATGGTGACGGTTCCATGAAGAACCTCCTCGGCGGCAAGGGCGCCAACCTCGCCGAGATGACCCGCATCGGGCTCCCCGTGCCCCCTGGTTTCACGATCACGACCGAGGTCTGCACTTATTACTACGCCAACAAGCGCACCTATCCGACCTCGCTGCAGGCCCAGATGGAAGCCGGCGTGAAGAACATGGAGAAGATCATGGGCTACAAGTTTGGCGATGCCGCCGGCTTCCCCCTCCTCGTCGCCGTCCGCTCGGGTGCCCGCGACTCGATGCCCGGCATGATGGACACCATTCTCAATCTCGGTCTCAACGACCAGACCGTCCTCTCCCTTGTCGCCGCGACCAAAAACGAACGCTTCGCCTGGGATTGCTACCGCCGCTTCATTCAGATGTATGGCGACGTCGTCATCGGCGTCCAAAAACGCGAAGGCGAAGACCACGACCCCTTCGAGTCCGTCATTCACGCGTTCAAACACGAGACCTACCACCGCGACATCATCGATAGCGAGCTGACCGCCGCCGACCAGCAGGAGCTCGTCAAGCGCTTCAAGGCCCTCGTCAAAGACCGCACCGGAAAATCCTTCCCGAACAATCCTTGGGACCAGCTCCGCGGCGCCGCCGGTGCCGTCTTCGGTTCTTGGATGAATGATCGCGCTAAGGTTTACCGCGCCAAATACGGCATCCCCTCCGAGTGGGGCACCGCCGTCAACGTCCAGGCCATGGTCTATGGCAACACCGGTGAGACCTCCGGCTCCGGCGTAGCGTTCACCCGCAATCCCGCCAACGGAATCAACGAATTCTACGGCGAATTCCTCCTCAACGCCCAAGGCGAAGACGTCGTCGCCGGCGTGCGCACGCCCGAGCCCGTCCTCAAGTTGAAGGACCAGATGCCACAATCTTACGCCGAACTCATGAAAGTTCGCACCACGCTCGAGAAACATTTCAAGGACGTGCAGGACATCGAATTCACGATTCAGGAAGGCAAACTGTTCATGCTCCAGACGCGCAACGGCAAGCGCACCGCCGCCGCCGCGCTCAAGTTCTCCATCGATATGGTGAAGGAAAAGCTCATCAGCTGGGAAACTGCGATCATGCGGAACCCCGCCGACCAGCTCGAACAACTCCTCGCGCCGATCTTCAACCTCGCTGACGCCAAGAAAGCGACCGTCATCGCCACCGGTCTCCCGGCCGGCCCTGGTGCCGCCACCGGCAAGATCTACTTCAACGCCGACCGCGCCGTCATCGCTGCCGAGAAGGGCGAAAAAGTCCTCCTCGTTCGCGTCGAGACCTCACCAGAAGATCTCCGCGGCATGATCGCAGCTGAAGGCATTCTCACCGCTCGCGGTGGGGTCTCGTCCCACGCCGCCCTCGTTGCCCGCCAAATGGGCAAGGTGTGCGTCTGCGGTGCCGCCTCCCTGCACGTCGATTACGACAAGAAGACCGTCACCGTCGCCGGCAAGTCCTACGCCGAAGGCGACTTCCTCTCCATCGACGGCACCATCGGCGTCGTTTACGCCGGCCAGATTCCGACCGCTCCTTCCGAGATCGTCGCGGGCCTCATCAATGGCGATAAAGCCGCGCAGGCCACCGAGAAGTTCAAGAACTACGTCCAGCTCATGAAGTGGTGCGAAAAAGCCACCAAGCTCCAAGTCCGCACCAATGCCGACACCCCCGAACAAACCGCGCAAGCGATCGCGTTCGGCGCCGTGGGCATCGGCCTCACCCGGACTGAGCACATGTTCTTCGAAGGCGATCGTATCGACGCCATGCGCGAGATGATCCTTGCCGGGAACTTGGCCGACCGCCAAGCCGCGCTCGCGAAACTCCTCCCCTACCAGCGCGCGGATTTCTTCGGAATCTTCAAAGCGTTAAAGGGCTACCCGGCCACGGTTCGTTTCCTCGACCCGCCCCTCCACGAGTTCCTCCCGAATTCCAAGGAAGCGCAAATGGACCTCGCCCGGAAACTCAACGTTCCCGTCGATAAAATCCAGCACCGCGTCCACGAGCTGCATGAGTTCAACCCCATGCTGGGCTTCCGCGGCTGCCGTCTCGGCATCAAGTATCCAGAAATCACCGCCATGCAGGCCCGCGCCGTCTTCGAGGCCGCCGCCGATGCGAACAAGGCCGGCTTCAAGGCCAAGCCCGAGATCATGATCCCGCTCGTCGGCTTCAAGAAGGAACTCGATCTCCAGACCGAGCTCGTGCACCAAGTCGCGAAAGCCGTCATGGCCGAGAAGAAGACCAAGATTGCCTACAGCGTCGGCACGATGATCGAGATCCCGCGCGGTGCCCTCACCGCCGACGAAATCGCGCAGACCGCCGAGTTCTTCAGCTTCGGCACGAATGACCTCACGCAGACTTGCCTCGGCATGTCGCGCGACGACTCCGGCTCCTTCCTCGGTGCCTACCAAGAGTCCGAGATCATGAAGAAGAACCCGTTCGCTAGCATCGACCAGACTGGCGTCGGCCAGCTGATGCAGATCGCGATCGAGAAGGGCCGCCAGACCCGCCCCGGCATCAAACTCGGCATCTGCGGCGAACACGGTGGCGACCCGGAGTCCGTGAAGTTCTGTCACAAGCTCGGCCTCAGCTACGTCTCGTGCTCGCCCTACCGCGTGCCCGTCGCCCGCCTCGCCGCCGCCCAGGCCGCCATCGCGGACCTCAAGAAGTGATCCCGTAGGAGCGGCTTCACGCTGCGATCCCAAAGAGCGGCATCACGTTGCGATTGCTTCTCCCACCAGCCCTGCGCCCTCACCGGCGCGGGGCTTTTTTGTGCCCTTCAGCGGAGTTCCCCGAGCCCGGCAATGCCCGGCTCGCATCGCGATTATGGCTTGTGATGCATATCTCGCTACGTAACGTTTTATCGTGCCCTATGAAGCCCTCAGCAAAGCCCACCTGACGAAGGCGCTGCGCCGCCTGTCCGAACTGGCGACGGCCGAGGGCCTCGTGCTCGAACTCGCCCTCTACGGCGGAGCCGTATTCACCCTCGTCTATGGTTCCCGGGAAACGACGAAGGATGTGGATGCGATCATCAAGCCCGCCGAAGCAGGAGCGCGGCTCGTCAAGGTCGTCGCGACCGAGCAAAATCTCTCCGCAGACTGGCTCAACGGCGAGGTTCAACAATTTCTCTCTCATTGCGGCGAGCGGCGTCCTTATCCGTCTCAGGATTTCGCCCCCGGCTTGCGCATCACGATTCCCACTGCTGCCTACTTGCTGGCGCTAAAATTAAATGCCTGCCGGCAGCCGCTGCCCGGACACCTCGGCGACGAGGCGGATATTCTCTTCCTGCTCGCGCGAATCAAACCGGCCTCGGTAACCGCCGTTGAAGCCATCCACGACCGATTCTTTCCAGGTGAAGGCTTGCACGGCGACGCCGTTGAACTGATCGAGGAATATTTGGAGGGAAAGAAGTGAACGATCGGCCGAAATCCTTGCACGAGATCGCGATCCGCGCGGAGGATCTCAAGCACTTTGGCTGGGAGTTTACCGACTGGCTGCACACGGTGCGCGCACTGCGTTCCCGCCCGGCCCTGGTTCAAACCATTGCCGCCGAGCCGCCCCTGCTCGCCGCGCGTTTTCCCGAGGGCAACGTGGCTGATGCCTGGCTGGCTGCCTATGCGGAATATCTTGCGCAGCTTGCCGGCATCGCCGTGCCGGCGTGGGCCCACTCGCCCGGACGAATCGCGCGCGCGCCATGGTTCTCGACTGATCGCCCGTTGTCCCGCGCTCTCGCCATGCGCGACAGCCCGCCAGCCTTCAAGAACCGCAATCTCTTCACGCCACGGGTCGACCTGCCTCTCCGCCTGCGGGCCGGCCGCCCACCCAAGACAGCCGAAGAAAAACGCCGCACCAATGCGGAACGCCAGCGGCGCTTCCGCAGCCGCCGCGCCGTGGAATGGGAACTTCACCGCTACGCTAGCGCAGTGTTTGCCGGCGAAAAATAACGGGATTCACGCGCAACCGCGTTTGACACCACAGTTACGACGCCGAACCCGGTATCCGCGCGCGCTACGCACGATCAAACGGGCAGCAGCGTTCCGCCATAGATTCTCCCCACCACCGGCGAGACGCCGGCGCCTCATTCTCCAACCCCGCGCCCACACCGTCGGCGGGGCTTTTTTTCGCGCGCCCGCCCGCACTCAGCTCGCCTTCTTTCTCCTCAACCAGAAATAGCCGGCAATCAAAAGCAGCGGGACCACCCACGTGTCGCGTGATCAGTTGTTCATCATTCATGGCCGGGGCGAGTGGGTACGTTGCATGTTCACCTTGTAGTGGCCCGCACGTCACGTCCTGTGACAAAAAATCTGTCCTTCCGCTTCCTTACCGCTTTCAGCCCCCCACCGGCCCGCTTGTGGGCACCCCTCCTACGCACTCGACACACCCCGCCCCATCTCCTCTCTCGTTCCTATGCGCCACCGCTCCTCCCTTACGCTCGCGTTCACGCTGCTCCTCGCCCTCGCTCACGTCTTCGCGGTCTCCACCGCCGCCCAATCCGCCTCACCCGTCAACCTCGCCGCCGTTGACGAGGAAACGATGCGCCACTTTCAAGCGCTCGTGCGCATGGACACCAGTGATCCACCCGGGAACGAGGTCCCTGCCGTCGAATATCTCAAACGCATTCTCGAAGCCGAGGGCATCGAAGCCAAGGTCTTCGCCCTCGATCCGCAGCGCCCAAACCTCGTCGCCCGCCTCCGGGGCAACGGCTCGAAACGCCCACTCCTCATCATGGCACACACCGATACCGTGAACATTGATCCGAAGAAGTGGAAACACGGCCCGTTCTCCGCGACCCGCGAGGGCGGCTACGTCTACGGCCGCGGTACCGTCGATGATAAAGACAACGTCACGTCCTCGCTCATGACGATGCTGCTGCTCAAGCGCAGCAAGGTCGCCCTCGATCGCGACGTCATCTTCCTCGCCGAGGCCGGTGAAGAAGGGAACGTGAAGTTCGGCATCGAGTTCATGGTGCGCGAGCACATGGCCGAGATCGACGCCGAGTTCTGCCTCGCCGAGGGCGGTGGGGTGGTGCGCACCGGCGGAAAAATCCAATACGCCAGCATTCAGACCACCGAAAAAATCCCCAACCGCATCCGCCTCGTCGCCAACGGCGTCGCTGGCCACGGCTCCGTGCCTCTCCGCTCCAACGCCGTCGTCCACCTCGCGAAAGCCATCGCCAAAATCGCCGACTGGCAGCCGCCCATGCGCCTCAACGAGACCACCCGCGCCTTCTTCGAACGCCTCGCCACCATCAGCACTCCCGAGGACGCCGCCCGCTATCGCGCGATCTTGGCCGGCGACGAAACCGGTACCGCGCAGGAGTATTTCGCCGAAAACGTCCCGCGCTTCAACTCCACCCTCCGCACCTCGATCTCGCCCAACATGATCAGCGG
Source organism: Opitutia bacterium (assembly GCA_947467625.1). Lineage (GTDB taxonomy): Bacteria > Verrucomicrobiota > Verrucomicrobiia > Opitutales > Opitutaceae > GAS368. The sequence goes on from CANIJN010000120.1 coordinate 9,774, forward strand.
CGGCTACCGCGTAAACGTCATCCCCTCCGAGGTCGAAGCGACGCTCGATATCCGCGCGCTGCCGGATGAGGACATGCTCCGCTTCCTCGATCAGCTGCGCAAACTCATCAACGACCCCGCCGTCGAGGTCGTCCACGCGCCCGGCCATAGTCGTCCCGGGGCGCCGCCCTCTCGGCTGCGCACCGAAGCCTTCGAGGTCCTCGAAGCCGCGGTCAAGCGTCACTACAATACCATTACGCTCCCCACGATGAGCACGGGTGCGACAGATATGGCCTATCTGCGCGCGCATGGCATCGACTGCTTCGGCATCGGCCCGATGATCGACAGCGAAGACGCCCCCCAGGGTTTCGGTGCCCACAGCGATCAGGAACGCATCCTCGAAGAAGCGCTCTTCGCCTTCACCCGCTTCAACTACGACGTCGTCCTCAGCCTCGCGGCGACGAAGCCCTGACGCCCTGCGACGCGCGACGCGTTGCCCGCGCCCCTACCACGCCCGGCGCCGCTCCGGGTGCCTCTGGCTTCGCGCGTCGTGCGCAAAAACGATTTCTCCCAGCGGAAGCATCCGCTCGAGTCTGCCCGAAATAAGAAGATATTGAACCTCCTCCGTGCCCGCCTCCAGCCCCACCCTCATTCCGATTGGCTCCATCGATCGCGCAGTTGTCCAATCAATGACCAGGGTCTTCAACGTCATGCTGCGCCGCACCGTGCACTTCGTCGAAAAAACATAATTCCGATTCCGCCCACCGATCGGGCCGCCTCGATGGTGATCGGCTGGCAGTGTTTCCCGTAGTCGCTCGTTGCTGACTCCGCCCGCGGCTCACCGCTGCGGGCCTTTTTGTTTGGCGCACCCCCCGCCCGCACTACGGTCCCGCCATGTCCCTCCCACGTTCACCTTGTGCCACCACCCGCGCGGTACTGGGCGCACTCCTCCTCGCCACGGCGGTTGCACTCCCCTCGAAACTTTGCGCCGCCGACACTCACTCCAGCCAAGATCGGGCGGATCGCTTTCTCTCCCTCGTCAATGCTTCCTATCAAGCCATCGCCTACGTTGAAAACGAGGCCCAGTGGAAAGCCGCGACCGACGTCACCCCTGCGCACGACGCCGCTTCCGCCACCGCCGGGAAAGCTCGCGCCGCCTTCGTCGGCAATCCCGTCCTCATCAAAGAAACAAAACAGCTCCTGCTTCTGCGCCGCGAGCTCACCGAGCTCACCGTCCGCCAGCTCGAACGTCTCCTCCTCATCGCCGCCGAATCGCCGATGACCAATCCGCAACTCACCACCGCCCGCATCGAGGCCGAGACCGCACAAAATTCTATTCTCAACAGCTTCGAGTTCACACTCGCCGGAAAGGTCATCACCGCGAACGACCTCGACAACCTCCTCAACACCTCCACCGACCTCGTCGAGCGCCGCGCCGTCTGGGAAGCCTCCAAGACCTCCGGCCCCGCTCTCCGCGACGGCCTCGTCACACTTCGCGACCTCCGCAACGGCGTCGCCCACGAAATGGGTTACGCCGACTACTTCGCCCTCCAGGTCGCAAGCTACGGTGTCTCGACCGACGAGATGCTGACACTCAACGACGAATTCATGCGAGTCTTGCGGCCGCTTTACCTTCAGCTCCACACGTGGACGAAATACCAGCTCGCCGAAAAGTTTAAGCAGCCCGTCCCCAACCGCATCCCTGCGCACTGGATTAACAACCGCTGGTCGCAGGAGTGGGACGGCCTTTCCGCCGGTGCCGACCTCACCCCATTCTTCAAAGACCGCACCGCCGAATGGGTGGTGAAGTCCGCCGAGAGTTTTTACACCGGTATGGGTTTCCCGAAAATGCCTGAATCGTTTTGGCCCAAATCCGACCTCTACCCCCTCGCCGGCGGCGACAAGCGCAAAAAAAACACCCACGCCTCGGCCTGGCACCTCGATCTCGCCTCCGATATCCGCTCGCTTATGAGCGTGGAACCGAACCCGTCGTGGTTCACCACCGCGCACCACGAGCTCGGCCACGTGTATTACTTTATGGGTTACACGCGTCCGGAGGTCCCTCCGCTCCTGCGCAACGGTGCCAACCCCGCCTTCCATGAGGGCTTCGGTGAACTGACCGCCCTCGCTGCCGCTCAAGTTCCCTACTTGAAGTCCGTCGGCGTACTCCCCGCAGATTTCAAAGCCGACGAAACGGCCTTTTTACTCAACAACGCCCTTTCCCCCGGCATTCCGTTCATCTACTGGTCCTCCGGCGTCATGGCCCACTGGGAAGCCGACGTCTACGCGAAGAATCTCCCGGCCAACGAATGGAATAAACGCTGGTGGCGCTACGTCGGCGAATTCCAAGGAGTCGAAGCCCCCTCCGAGCGCGGCGAAGAATTCTGCGACCCCGCGACGAAGACCCACATCAACGACAACCCCGCGTTCTATTACACCTACGCCATCGCCCAAGTCTTCAAGCACCAGCTCCACGACCATATCGCGAAAAAGATTCTCCACCAGCCCCCGCAAAGCTGCAACTACGCCGGCCGGCCGGAAGTCGGCGATTTTATCCGCAAAATCATGGCGCAGGGTCAGACCGCTGACTGGCGGAAAATCCTCCGCGACGCGACCGGTGAAGACCTCAGCACCCGCGCGATGGTCGAATACTATACGCCGCTGCTCGGCTGGCTCGAAAAGGAAAACAACGGCCGCCCCATCGGTTGGAAATAAGCCGGCCGGCCGGCCTCCGTAGCGGCGAGCGCCAGCAAGCCGACCTCGCCTTCCCATCGGTTGGAAATAAGCCGGTCGGCAGGCCTTAGTAGCGGCGAGCGCCAGCAAGCCGACCTCGCCTTTCGCACCTCGCCTTCCGCACCCCGCGTTTCGCACCGCGCGTTTCGCACCGCGCGTTTCGCAGCAGGCGAGACGGCATGCCTTGCGCGGTATTTTTTCACGTCCGAGATTGCCGATCCGACTGGCCCGCTCTTTGCTCATATGCCGCGCGCTCACACGCCAACACCTATCGCCCACCTTCGATGCTCGCTTCCTCTCCTTTAACCGCCGCCGCCGATTCTGAGGCGCAGTTGCTCGCCTATCTCAACCTCAAGCTCCGCGAGATCGGCCAGCCCGGGATCGCTCTCGAACCGGGTGCGGCCGACGGCCTGGCACCGTTCGTGAATCACTTCCTGGCCATCAGCCGCGAAAAGGATCGCGCCCTCACGCGCCATCTCTGCCCGGTGGATCAGCGTATCCAAAACTTCCTCTACGACTACCTCGATACGCACACGCAGGCCCCGCGGATCCCGGCCACCACCCTCGTTCTCGACCGCCCCGGCCTCGCCCGCGTCTTGTCCCTGCCCCCCGGCCGCGACTCCCACCAAAGCGACATCCTCTCGTCCTACCGGGCGCACCAAGGCGTCCTCCACAACCCCCGCAGCGACCGCCGCACCACGTCCGGTATTTTCCACGTCACCGAAGGCGGCCTGCCGATTCCCGACGATAAGAAAGCCGTCCCAGCGGCCGTTTTTGGCCGCCTGCTGCAGCACGCCTTCAACCCGCCCGTCGAATTTCTCCGCCTCCCCTTCACCGCCGCCGAGACCGCACCCGCTGAGTGTTTTGTTTCCCTCTACTTGCGCCCAGTGGTGTGCCCCGCCGTCCCCGGCTTCACCCCGCAGCGTTCAATGGAGACCCGCTTCTTCATTCCGGGCGCCCTCGTCGCCAACCTCGATTTCGTCGAACGCATCTTCGGCAACGCCGGCGATCCGCATCTCCCGGAAAACGACGCCGCCCTCGATCCACAGACGTGGTCTGGCCACACCGGCTGTATTATCGTCGCGCCCCATCTCGGCACGCTAACGAAAAAAGAGCTCGGTCTCCCGTCATTCGACAACGCCACGCCGCGTCAGCGACGCGACGGCATGTGCTGGAAAAACCCCGCCGAGTGCTACAACGACGGCGCCGCCTTCAAGCTCACCGCCCGCGATACATCCGGCGTCATCGTCACCTTCATTTCCGACAACTATTTCGGCTACTGCAAAAAAGAAGTGAAGACTCAGCTCAGCTACGCCGCGAATCTCCTCGGCCGTTGTGAAGAGGAACACGCCGGTGGCGCCATCGTGTTCCCCAGCTACGATCTCGGTGAAGATTTTCAGCTCAACAAACACCTCCACATCGTCGACCACACGTTTGCCGAGGCCTTGGAACAACTCGGCGATCGCGCTATCCCCCAACCAGGCGGTTGGGCCCGCGACCGCCATTACGCCAACATTTGCTACGTGCCCGACGGCGCGTATTTCGACCTCCGTAAACAAAACGTCACGTGGGCCGATGCCGCCGGCACCGCTCACACCCTCAAGCTGCTCCCCGACCAAACCTACGTCCTCCCCTCCGGTTACAAGGTCGACATGGTGAAGCCCGATGAAGGCCGTCGTTGGCGTCTGCGCGGCACCACCGCCGAGGGCGTCCTCTGCCACAAGCCCTGCACAGTCTCCGGCGGCGGTAAGTCCGAGATTTCAAAATCCATCGCCGACGCCCAGTTCACCGGCCCCGTCTTCATCAACGATTTCGCCGCCGACTCCCAGCTCGTCGACTCCATTCTGTTCCGCGAATACGGCCACCGCTTCCACGATCCCGCGCGCAACAAGAGCCTCGGCCGTCCGCTCCTCAGCGCCGAGCGCTCCCTCGGCTCCGTCGTCAAACTCCTCAGCTGGAATCCCGCTTACACCACAGCGTATAACGACTGGCTCGGCACCATCCCACGCTACATTCGCGACATCGTTCTCATTATTAAACGCGCCTACAAACCCGAGTGGGGCACCGACTGGCGCCGTCACTACAGCGTCGATACCATCAACGGCCGGCCAGGCAACGAGCTCAAGTATCACCGCGAAAAAATCCTCACCCACTATCTCCGCGTCGGCTTCACGCCCGATGGCAGCTGGCGCACCTTCACCCTCCGCAAGGATTTTCTCCCCGCCGTAAAAATCCAGGCCGAGGACGACATCACCGCCTCCGTCGTGGTCCCCCGCGCCGCCCTCACCGGCCTACCTGAATCCTCGGCCAACGGCGCGCCCTCGCTCAAGTTCGTCCAAAATTGCGAATTCCAACTCTTCCAACGTCCGGACGACGCCATCGTCCGTGGCTACGACAAACGCACCGAGCGCGATTTCTCCCGTCCCGGAAATTTCTTTTCCAATTACGAACCGCTCAACCGCGCCACCGGACAAGAGATTGTCGAAGACACCATCGGCTTCGATGCCTTCACCGAACCCGTCCGCGCCATCTTCCACGACTTCGTCAAAACCGCTGGCCCCGCCTATCTGGCCTCGCCGGCGCACCCGCGCATCGTCGACGGAAAACCTTCGAAGAACCCCCGCTATCTCCAACATCGCCCGGACCTCGAAGACCCCCGCACCACTTATCTCTCGATGACCGGTGCGCAGCTCTATCGCCGCATTCCGGCGGGCGGCGCCGTGCCGTTCCCGGTCGGCGCCGTTCTCATGGGTCGCCGCCAGAATCCACCCGAGCCCGGCGTGCGCGCCCTCTGCGTCTACGGCCCGATTCACTACCAAGAGTTGCCCGAGGCCTTCATGGATTTGATCGCGAGCCTCACCGGAAAATCTCCCTCGACCACCGGCGCCGGCTCCGAAGGCGCGCTCACCAAAGGACCCTTCAACGCCCTCCCTCCCATCCACGATCTCAACGCCGCGTTCGTCTCCTTCGTCCTCACCGACCTCCCGATCTTCTGCTCCGCCGCTGGCTGGGTCGGCCCAAAGTATCGCGTCGATCACGACATCTCCCTCCTCGTCCCTGAGCTCTGGTGCCGGATGACGCCCGTGGAACGCTCCCCAACATTCCTCATCGCCAACGGCTACCTCGCGCGCTGCACCGATTGGGACCACGACGGTAAACCTGTCCGCGCCAGTCGCCTCGGCTGGCGCATTACCGACAATTTTGTGCGCACGTTTTGCGGCCGCATCCTCGGCAGCCCCAACACCCTCTTCGGCGAGGAGCTCCTCCGCCCCGAGAAACAAGATCCCGCGATCTTCGCTGATGGCATGGAAAATATCGTCAGCGCCATGTGTGCCGCCGCCACGAGCTACTTCACCGATGGCTCCATCGCTCAAGCCATCCCGCCGCTGCGCGCCCTCCTTCACCTCATGCGCGACGGCACCTGGGAAGGCCACGGTCCCGAGGCCCCGGAATTCCGCGCCCTGTTCACCCGCGACGCCGTCATCGCCAGCGACTGGTATCGCGCCCGGCTCGCCGCCCAGCAGACCCGCGACGCGCTCCACTGGGAAACGCAGGCCGGCTATCTCGAAAAATTCCTCGCCCGTACCAACTACGCCGACATCGCCGCGGAGCTGGGCATCGCCGCCCGCCTCTCGGCGACGCTGGCCGCCGCCAAGGCCGTCCGCGCCCCCGACTACCTCGCCTCCCTCGCCGGCACCCTCGGCGTCGACCCGGCCCTCGTGCAGCAACGCACCAATCCCAGTCGCGTCTTAAAGTAAGCGTAATTCCCTATCGGTCATTTCCCGCAGGCTGGAGCCCCCTAGCAAGCGACTCGGGGAGCCCTCCCGCGACCGCGGAACTCTTCGCACCTCCGCCCTCCGCCGTTCCGAGATAACCACTTCTTGCTGCAAACAAGCGCGTAAGCCGCACGAAAACCCAAGTGGCACTGATTAAAAAAAGTGCCACGTGGTACCCGCACGCGTGATACCCTCATTTGGGGAATTTTTGGCACCGAGTAGCGGCGAGCGCCAGCAAGCCGACAACCTCACGCTCACGCCTGGGTCCGCGCCCGAAATCCTCACGAAGCGCGCCGTCCGCGCAGGCCCCGTCGACGTCGGCGCGCTCACCGTGGTCGGAAGCCGGTCCGTCCCTTCCGACGAAGAAGTAAAAAAAGCACCGCGCCATAACCGCTGCGCTTCCCGTGACCGCGGAGTAGCGAGGAGCTGGGCGGCTGAAGAAACGCACGCGTGATACCATCATTTAGGGAATTTTTGACACCGAGTAGCGGCGAGCGCCAGCAAGCCGACAACCTCACGCGCACGCCTAGCCCCAATACTGTTCACTTAGTGATTGACGTTCGTCGCCGAGAAGTGTGGGATAGGAGGCATGGCACGAAGCGCGATGACGATGGGAACGGGCGGAAAAATTGCCGAGCACCTGAGCGTTGGGGTGCTGGCCCAGATTTA
>CANIJN010000121.1 GCA_947467625.1 Opitutia bacterium
CTAAGACATAAGTGTAACTCGCGGCATTCATCGACTCAACGACCTTACCGGTAATCGCGTTGGACTGCGCCGGCGCAGCCGGGACCGCTTTCTCACCTGCGCTCGCCGCACTGCCGAGAGTGCAGACCAACGCCACCATCAGACCGCCCACCGTGAAAGACTGTTTCATGATCGAGCACGGAGCACGATGTTTCCGCCTTTTTCAAGGTTCTCGGCAAAGTAATGAGCCCTCGCATTCGGCTCGAAAGGCGCGGTGTTCGCCCGCACCCGCACCCAGCTCACCCGCTCCCTGCTCAACATTTGACGGATGGTCATGCGTGCGCCTCCATCGCACGGTTTCACCCCAATCCCCGGCCCGCACCCATCGCCGCGCACCTCCTTCTCTCATGCCCATCTTCCGCTCTCTTTTCCTCGTCTCACTCGCGCTCCTGCTCTCCGTCTCAGCGGCTGCCGCCGGCAAGCCGACCCCACCCAACATCGTGTTTATCTTCGCCGACGACTGGGGCTGGGGCGATCTCGCGAGCCACAGCCATCCGTGGCTGAAGACGCCGCACCTCGACCGACTCGCGCGCGAAGGTACCGACTTTCACCAGTTCAACGTCCTTAATCCCGTGTGCTCGCCGAGTCGCGCCGCTGCCATGACGGGCATGTTCCCCTCGCGCTTCGGCATTCATCAACACTTCGCCGCGCCTGCGCAAAATCTCGCGCGCACTATGCCCGACTGGCTCGACGCACGCGCGCCCACCATCGCCCGTTTTCTCCAGCAGGCCGGTTACCGCACCGCACACTTCGGCAAGTGGCATCTCACTAATCGCAACACTCACGGCGCACCCGCGCCCACGGCCTATGGCTTCGACGAGTTCGCCGTCTTCAACGGCGGCGCCGAAACCGTATCCGCCGATCTCCACGCCACCCCCGAAAATGCCGCGAGGTTCATCGCCGCGAACAAAGACCGGCCTTTCTACCTCAACGTCTGGCTCCACGAGAGCCACCTCCCACACGTGCCCACGAAGGCGTCGCTGGAAAAATGGCAGCACCTCGACGAACAGAAACGCGTCTACGCCGCCGTCATCACCGACGGCGATAGCGCCGTCGGCCGCGTACTCGACGCGCTGGAGGCCGCCGGCGTCGCGCACAATACCCTCGTGATTTTCTCCAGCGACAATGGGCCCGAAACTACGGCGGCAAAGACGCAGCAATCCTCGCGCGACGACGATGCCGGGGTCGCTGGCTACGGCGGCTACTACAGCGTCGGCTCCAGCGGCGGCCTGCGCGGCGAGAAGCGCAGCCTCTTCGAGGGCGGCGTGCGTGTGCCCTTCCTCGTGCGCTGGCCCGGGCACACTCCCGCGAGCGCGGTCAACACCACCACCGTCCTCACCGCCGTCGATCTCCTGCCCACCGTGTGCGCCGCCGCCGGCATCACGCTTCCTTCCGACTATCGCGGCGATGGCGAAAACTTACTCGCCGCGCTCCAAGGCCAGCCGGTCAAACGCACGAAACCCGTTTTTTGGGCGTGGACCGGCAAGGCCGCCGATCCCGATTGGTGGCCGCGCCTCGCCGTGCGCGACGGCGATTGGAAACTGCTCCTGACCGACGCGGCTAAGCGCGTCGCGTTGCACCGTCTCTCCACCGACCGAGCCGAAGCGGTCGATGTCGCGAGGGCCCACCCGGAAATCGTCGCGCGGCTCACGCAGCTCGCGCTCGCGTGGCACGCCACCCTGCCCACCACGGTCGATCCGTCCTGCATCAGCGCCGCCGATCGCACTGCGGCCGCCACGACGCCCACCGCACCGAACGCACCGAACGCTCCCGCCAAAAAAATCGCACCCGACCGCGCCGCCGCCTTCGCGCGCATGGACACCAATCACGACGGTGTCCTCACCCTCGCAGAGTACGTCGCCGGTCTGAAAGGCGCGGAAAACCTCGAACAGCGCTTCAAGAATTTCGATAAAAACGGCGACGGGAAACTCACCCGCGAAGAATTCGTCACGCCGTCTGGAAAATGATTTTCCCTTTCACGATCCCGAGAGACCGACGCACGCGATGGTCGGCGTTGGGCGCGCTAGCCAGTGCCCATGAATTTTTTCCACCGCGTTTGCCGCGCTACCCGAACAGGTTGTCGCCCTCGCCGAGCAAAAATCGCCGCCCGCGGAGTTTCGTCCCACGGCTCCGTTCGGTTTCTGTTGCCGAGGGTCTCCTGAATCAAATCGCCGACGTGTTGGCAGGCGGTGTGCTCTTTGCTACCATGCCCTCTTTCCCACAGTCCCGAAGTCGTCTGCTTTACACCCGCTTAGATCCCCCTGCTTGAAAGCTGGGAAGGCACGCGCTGAAACACCGAAATCGTCATACCCAATCTCATGCCCCCTATCGCACCAAGCCTAACCCTTGATCCAGCTAAACCGACACGCGTGCCGTCGCTCACCCGGCGCAGCTTCGTCGCGCTGCCACTGATGGTCGTCGCCCACCGCGCCCTCGCGGCGGCAACGTCGAACTGGCCGTCGTTTCGCGGCCCGTTGGCGAATGGCGTCGGCGATTCATCGCCGCTGCCCACCGAGTGGAAGGTAAAGTGGAAAACTCCGGTTGACGGCCTCGGCCACTCGAGCCCGGTGGTCTGGGGCGATCGGCTCTTCGTCGCGACGGCGGTGAACTCCGCTGGCAAGTCGCCCATCAAGCTCGGCCTCTACGGCGACCGCACCGCCGCGGAGGAAACCGCCGAGCAAGCGTGGAAAATCATCTGTTTCGACAAGCGCACGGGCAAGGTGATCTGGGAGCAAACAGCGCATCAGGCCGTGCCCCGCACGCAGCGCCACATGAAGGCTACGCAGGCCAACACGACGCTCTCGACCGATGGCAACGTGCTCGTCGCGTGCTTCGGTTCCGAGGGCTTGCACTGTTACAGCCTCGACGGGGAGCGCCGCTGGAAGAAGGACCTCGGCGTGATCAACGTGAGCAAATACGGTGTGGGCTGGGGCTACGCGAGTTCGCCCACCCTCCACGGTGATCGGATCGTCGTCCAGTGCGACGCGCCCGACAATCCCTACCTCGCAGCGTTCCGTCTTTCCGACGGCGAGGAAATCTGGCGCACGCCGCGCAAGGACCTTTGCGAGCGCTGCTGGGCGACGCCCTACGTGCACGCCGAGGGCGGGCGCACCCAAGTCGTCGCCAACGGCTGGCCCTATGTGGCGGGCTACGACTTCACCACCGGCGCGGAGCTCTGGCGGCTGAAAACCGGTGGCGACAACCCGATCCCCACGCCGTTTTCCGCGCACGGCTTAATCTACGTAGCCAACGGCCACGGCGGCTCCGCTCCCGTGTGGGCGATCCGCCCCGGCGCGAAGGGCGACATCACGCCAGCGGCCGGCGAGACCTCGAGCCCGTTCGTCGCATGGTCCGATCAGAAGAGCGGTATCTACATCCAAACCCCCCTCGTTTACCGCGACCTGCTCTACTGCGGGTCGAACGCCGGGATCTTGAAGTGCATGGACGCTCGGGACGGCAAGGCGCACTATCAGGAGCGCGTAGTTCCCGCCGCCGCCGGCTTTTCGGCGTCGCCGGTGGCCGGAGACGGCAAAATCTACTGCACCAGCGAGGAAGGCGACGTACATGTGATCGCCGCCGGCCCGGAGTATCGGAAGCTCGCCGTCAATCGCCTCGAGGAACCCGCGATGGCCACCCCCGCCATCTCGGAGGGACAGCTTTATTTCCGCACGCTGAATTCATTGGTCGCGGTCGGCTAGCCCGCATCCGGTATCTTCCAAACTGTATCCAGGTTTCCCCTCTGACCCACCCAGCAATACCATGCGCAATCCCACACGTTTCCCCGCGGCGATTCTTGCCGTTTTCACCGGATGGGCAGCCTCGGCCCAAGCCCAATCCTCCCCCTCCTCGGGTCAATCCGCGGTCGCACTCGAGAAATTTGAAATCAAGGGCGACCGCTTCGAAACCCGAAACGTGGACCAGCCCCGCACAGTGGACGACATCACTCCCTACGTGGTCGTCGACCGCGAACTCATCGATCGCAGCGGCGCGATTTCGATGCAGGACTTCATCACGCAGCTCCCGCAGAACACCGCCAACGCGGTCTCACCGAGCGGCATCGGCAACACCAACGCGAACGTGAGCGTGATCAATTCCCGCGGCCTCGGCGCAGCCGATACGCTCGTGCTCGTCAACGGCCGGCGCCTGCCCAGCGGGTCGGCGTCGTCCACCGCGTCCGGGCAAGCCGACCTCAATACCATCCCCCTCGCGGCCGTCGAACGCATCGAGTTTCTGCCCAGCTCGGCGGGTGCGATCTACGGCGCCAACGCCACCGGCGGCGTCGTGAATATCATCCTCCGCAGCGATTACCGCGGCTTCGAGGTTTCCGCGACGTATGGCAATCGCACGAGTGCGGGCGACGCCGCCCGGGTGGGGCTTTCGCTCGCGGGTGGCGTGGTGTTCAACCAAGGCCGGACCCAGTTGATGATGTCGGCGAATTATTCGCACAATAACGGCATGTCCAACAACGAGGGCGGATTTTACGCCCGCATGCGGACGCGCGTGCTGGAGCGCAATCCCTCGCTCTTCACCGGGCTGGCGTTTCCGGCCATCGGCGCGAACCTCAATATCCAGCGCGCTGCCGGCGCGACCACGAACCTACCGATCCTCAACGTGCCCTATGCGTCGGTCCCGCGCACGTCGAACGGTCTCCTGACTGCCTCGCAGCTCATTCCACAGCTCGACAACGACGCCACGGAAGGTTGGGGCGCGCGCGGCGGTGGCGGCCAGAACTGGACGCGGCAGGAGCAGGGCATTCGCGCCCTCATGACCGAGTTGACCCACCGCTTCACGAAGGACACGGAGGCGACGCTCCAAGTGAATCTGGCCGAAAATACGGCGTTTGTTCTGGACGGCGAGTTTCTCCAAACCTCGGTGCCGGCCGCCAACCCCTACAATCCTTTCGGCACTGCGGCGCTCGGCGCCGCCGGCGTGCCAGTGCTGATCACGACGCGCCTGCACGACACCGCCAACACTCCGCGCAACACCAAAACCCAAACCTGGAATGTGCTGAGTTCGTTGAAGGGCAGGCTCCCCGGCGACTGGCGCTGGAACGGCGACGTTTCCTACGGCCACTCCACCCAGAGCCGGCGGTTGAATACGGTCGTGGCGTCGCGCGTGACCTCGGCGCTGGCCGGCACTCTGCCAGGATTTGTCGGCAAATTCTACAATCCCTTCATCGGGCCCGCCAGCGGCCTCGCGAACGATCCGGCCTTGGTGGCCGAAATCAGCCGCATCAATGTTCAGGGTGCCAGCACCGGCATGTGGTCGAGCGCCCTGCGGGTTGCCGGGCCGATCCGATTTCTGCCGCTGGTCGAGCCGCAGCTCTCGGGCGGGGTCCAGTGGCGCACCGACTCGGCTTTCAACGGACTCAACGGCGACATCGTGGTCGGCTCCAACAGCCCGCCTACCGCGACCGTTACGCCCGACATCACGCGCGAGACCTATGCCACCTATGCCGGAGCGACCGTGCCGCTGATCGACGCGAAACGTCCTAGTCCGTTCGCCAAGCGCCTCGAGATCACGGGGTCGGTCCGCAGCGAGCACCAGTCCGGCGAAGTCGATGGAGCCACCAAGGCTCGCAGAAAGGGATCCTACGCCAGCACCACCACCGCGACGGGCCTGCGGTTTGAGCCGATCACCGGTCTGACGTTTCGGGCGAGCTACGGCGAGGGCTTCACCCCGCCGTCGGTGGGCAACATCGGTGCCGCCCTCCCCGGCGAACTTCCGCTGATCATCACGGACCCGCGCCGCAGCCAATCCTACTCTGTCGCCGACACGGTCAGTGGCGGTAACCCGGGCCTGGCACCCGAAACTTCGCAGAGCTTCAATTATGGCGTAGTGTTCCAGCCGCGATGGCTCACGGGCTTCCGGATCAGCGCGGATTTTTACCGTATCAAAAAGCAGGATCGCATCGTCAATTTATCCACGGCCACCCTGCTGGCGAACGAATCTCTGATGCCCCCTGAGCGGATCACGCGGGCCGCACCGACCGCCGCCGACACTGCCGCCGGCCGTCCCGGCGTGATTACCTTCCTCGACCTCACGCCGATCAACTCCACCGAGCTGCTGACCGAGGGCATGGACTTGAACGTAGGCTACCAGTTTGCTCTCGGAGACAACCGTTTCGATGTGAGCGCACTCGGGACCTTCGTGGACAAATACAGCACGCAGCTGGCCATCGGGCAGCCCTCGCGCGAAGACGTCGGCTGGCCCTACCGGACGGCCAACGCTCCGCTAAAACGCCGCGGCAACGCGCGCGTGTTCTGGAGCCGACAGGCTTTCACCGCGGGGGTGACGTGGCGCTATTTGGACTCCTACCAAATTACTACGTCCCCCGCCGTCGATCTCGTCACCGGTGGTCGCGTGAGCAGTGCGTCGGAGTTCGACGTCCAGACGAGTTACAGTTTTTCGTCCCGCGGACGGTCCGGCGTGCTTCGGTGGCTGGATCGCACCAAGGTCACAATCGGCGCGAGCAACGTATTGGATCGTGACGTGCCGTTTTACTTCACGGGCATCGCCAACACCGGAATCGCCGGGCTCTACTACAGCCCGCTCAGCGATCCGATCCAGCGCTTCGTTTACATGACGGTGAAGAAAAGTTTCTAAATGCAAACCTGTGCCCGGTGTGGGTAGTTGATGAGAAGGTGCCGTTCCAAATTTCCATGATACACGATTCGCAAGGTAGGAGCCCGCTTGCGGGCGATTTCTCCGCCCGTTCGCAAACGCCGCCGCCCCCCATCGCGCGCAAGCGCGCTCCTTCAAGGCGTGTGCTCGTCGCGTTAAGCCTCGGTGCGGCCGCACTCGCCTGGTCCGCCGAGACGCGCTCGTTTGAACGCGTGAAGTTGCTCGAAGAAAAAGGGGCGACCTCAGCGAGCGTCAGCCTCGGCGACATCGATCGCGATGGTGACCTCGATATCATCCTCGCGCGCGGCCGCCACTGGCCCCTCGACAACCTCATTCTGCGCAACGACGGGAAAGGAAATTTTACCACGAGCAAACTGCCCGCCGAGGCCGACCGCACCTACTCGGCGGCGCTGGCCGATCTCGATGGCGACGGCTCGCTTGATTTGGTCGTGAGTAACGACCGACCGGACAAAAAAGTGATCTACCTGAACGACGGGCGTGGAAATTTCCGGACGGCCGGGACCTTTGGTCGCCCCGAATGGTCGACGCGCTACATCACCGTGGCTGATCTCAACGGCGACGGCCGCCCCGACATCATCGTAGCGAATCGCTCGAGCAACCCCGCCAAGCCCGTGCCGTGCTTTGTTTGCCTCAACGACGGGAAGGGCGGATTTCCGAGTGAGCTTCCGCTGCCGACCCAATCCGCGACGATCATTGTCGCGGCGGATTTAGATGGTGACGGGAAAATCGATTTATTCGTGCCGCACCGGGACGGCGGGCAGAGCCTGATTTTCTGGAATGACGGCACGGGAAAGTTTTCGGCGGCACCCGTGCCCATCGGCCCGAAACAGTCGACGATTCGTGCCGCCGTCGCAGCGGATATCGATGGTGACGGTATCGTAGACCTCGTCGTCGGCGATGCGAAAACCGGCATGTTCATCTATCGCGGCAAGGGCCAGCGCGTATTCGAGGAACCGTTTCCCATCGGCGACAAGTCCGGTGCTCCCTATTCGATCGGCGTCATGGATCTGAATCGCGACGGGAAGCTCGACCTCGTGGTCGGGCGGCAGGAAGCCCGCGGATCCGTTTTCTTTAATCAAAGCAGCGTGAACAAATTTGCCTTTGAAGCAGCCGCTTGGGGTGACGGTCAAGGCACGGTTTACGGCTTGGCCCTCGGCGATCTCGATGGTGACGGCTGGCCCGACATCGTGGCCGCGCGGTCGGAAGCGCCGAACGCGATTTGGTTCAGCGGGCCGGTGATGAAGAAGTGAGGCCACTAATTCTAATGAAGTGAATTTTTTCGGTGTCATCGTGCGCCGAAACCCGGGCGCGCTTCAAAATTGCGACAACCGCGGGGCCGGGGGGAACCTCATCAAAAAAACATCTCGAGGCCTGTCTTCACGAAAACACGGCATTTGACGCACTAAGTTGGCTTTACAGTCTCATGTTCGCACCCTTCGCGAAACTACAAACCCCCCGCTTAAAACACCCCTAGAAAGCGCAGGAAATCAAGGCGCTGCTCGACGCGAGCAAGGCGATCCGCCGAGCCGCGGTGCGATCCACCACCGTCACCGCATAGTGAACGTGCACTCCGGACGCCGCGCCGTCAGACCCCTCCTCTCACCGCCCTCCACCACCTTATTTACTACTCGCATGCGCCACGAAACCATCTCCGCCACTTTGTTCGTCGAAAATCGCGCTCGCCTCAAGTCGCGGCTGCCCGCCGGCTCCCTCGCCATCGTCAACGCCAACGACATCCCGCCGACGAACGCGGACGGTTCGCGGATTCCGATCCCCAACTCGGACCTGTTCTACCTCACCGGTATCGAGCAGGAGGAGACGATCCTCGTGCTCGCCCCCGACGCCTTCGACCCGAAACTGCGCGAGGTGCTCTTCGTCCGTGAACCCAACGCGCACCTCAAGACCTGGGAGGGTCACAAACATCCGAAGGACGAAGCGCAGGCCCTCTCCGGCATCAAGGAGATCAAGTGGCTCACCGAGTTCCCCGCCATTTTCCACCGGCTGATGTGCGAGCTGGAGCACGTCTATTTGAACACCAACGAGCATAACCGCGCCGTCATCGAAGTGGAGACCCGTGACGCCCGTTTCGTGCAACAGGTCCGCGCGAAATACCCGCTCCACGATTATCGCCGGCTCGCGCGCCTGCTGCACGAGTTGCGCGTCGTTAAATCCGACGCCGAAGTCGCGCTCATCCGCCGCGCCTGCGGGATCACGGGACAAGGTTTTCGCCGCCTCCTACGCACCGTGCGTCCGGGCACGATGGAGTATCAAGTCGAGGCGGAGCTGGCCCACGAGTTCATCGGACATCGCGCGCAATTTGCCTACAACCCGATCATCGCCTCGGGCGCAAACGCGTGCACCCTCCACTACAATCAGAACGATCAGCCCTGCCGCGAAGGCGATCTGCTCCTGCTCGACGTCGCCGCATGCTACGCCAACTACCAATCCGATCTCACGCGCACGATCCCCGTCGGCGGCCGGTTCACCAAACGCCAGCGCCAAGTCTACGACGCCGTGCTGCGCAGCCTGCGCGCCGCGACGAAGGCCGCCGTGCCCGGCAAACTGCACAAGGACTGGCAGAAAGAGTCCGAGAAAATTGTCGAAAAGGAATTGCTGCGCCTCGGCCTGCTCACGCCCCGCGACATCCAACGCCAAGACCCCGACAAACCGGCCGTGAAGAAATATTTTATGCACGGGGTCGGCCACCCCATCGGCCTCGACGTGCATGACGTCGGCTTGTTGAAGCACCCCTTCGCGCCCGGCTGGGTGCTCACCGTTGAACCCGGGATCTACCTGCCGGAAGAAGGTTTCGCCGTGCGCTTGGAAAACACCGTCGTCGTCACCGAGGGCGAGCCCCTCGATCTCATGGCCGACATTCCGATCGAAGCCGACGAGATCGAGGCGCTGATGAGTCGCGGCGCGAAAAGCCCCCGTTCGCGCCGATGAAACCTCTCCGGGCGCTGCTGACCGCAGCGGTATTCGCCCTTAGCGTATTCGCTGCCGATCGCCCCGCGCTCCCGACGGCCCACACCACGCGCAACGTCGAGGGCTGGAACGTGCGCGTGGATGACCGCTTGCTCACCGGCGGGGGCGCGACCCTCGGAGAACGTGCGCTAAAACTGCTCAACGCCCGCCTCACCGCGATCACGTTCGTCGTGCCTGCGCCCGCGCTCGCGACGTTGCGCACAGTTACTATCCAACTGGATCTCAACTACGGCGAGCTCCGCCCGATGCAGTATCACCCGAGCCGCGGCTGGCTAAAAGAGAAGGGCTACAGCGAAGCACTCGCGAAGTGCGTCCACATTCCCTCCGTCGAAGGTTTCCTCGCGCCCTTCGATATCCACCGCATGCCGTGGGTCGTGCTGCACGAACTCGCGCACGCCTACCACGATCAGGTCCTCGGCTTCGAGGAACCACGTCTCTTGGCCGCGTGGGAAAACTTTCGCGCGAGCGGAAAATATAAATCTGTCCTCACGAGTGATGGCGCGATGCGTGAGCACTACGGACTGAATAACGCGAAGGAGTTTTTCGCCGAGATGACCGAGAGCTATTTCGGTTCAAATGATTTCTATCCCTTCGTCGCCGGAGAACTCAAACAGACGGAGCCCGAACTTTTCGTCCTCCTCGCCGCCATCTGGGGGCCGCTGCCGAACAACGCCACACCACGCCTCACGCCCAAATCCCGCCGGCGGTCTTGCCCGCGAAAAACGCGTCACCCCATCCGGAGTGGCACGACCGGATCGACGTGCCTTCGAACACGCGTTTCGCCGTTGATTGCGCTGGTCGCAGTCGCCTGCGCGGCGCAGGCCCTCGCCGTAGATTTCCCCCGCCTACGCGACCAGGTCGCCGCCCTCGGCCATCTGACCTCGCCACCCGCCGTTCACGCCGCCGAGGGCTTCGCTGCCACCGGCCCCATCAAGCCGATCTTCTTCGAAGGCCTCGCGTATCAGGGAAAACCTACACGCGTCTTCGCGTGGCTCGGCCTCCCGCAGAGCCCCAGCGGCAAAGTCCCGGGAGTCGTGCTGGTCCACGGCGGCGGCGGCACCGCCTTCAAAGAGTGGGTGCAGAAGTGGAACGAACAGGGCTTCGCCGCGATCTCGATCGCCGTCGAGGGTCAGACCGATGAACGCATCCCCGGCGCCCCTCCCGGCGCACAATGGCAGCGCCACGCCACCGCCGGCCCCGCGCGCCACGGCATCTACGGCGACTCTGCCGAGCCGCTGGCCAACCAGTGGATGTATCATGCCGTCGCCGATACCGTGCTCGCCCATTCCTTGCTCCGCTCCTTGCCCGAAGTGGACGCCGCGCGCGTCGGTGTCTGCGGCATTTCGTGGGGCGGCATTATCACTTCGACCGTCGTGGGCATCGATGCGCGTTTCGCGTTTGGCATTCCCATCTACGGCTGCGGCGCCCTCGACCGCGCAGCCGAAAACTACGTGCGCGCACTCCGCGACAACACACTCTACCGCGAAGTCTGGGAGCCGCTGCTCCGCCTGCCGCGCGCCACCATGCCGTTGCTCTGGCTCACCGGCCCGCGCGACGCCCACTTTCCCCTGGACGTCCAGCAGGCCAGCTACCGCGCCGCCCCCGGGCCGCGCATGGTCTCAATTCGTTTCGACATGAAACACAGCCACCCCGCCGGCTGGAACCCGCCCGACAGTTATGCCTTCGCAAAATCGATCGTCGAAACCGGCCGACCGTGGGCGCGCGAGGTGTCGCAGGAAATCCGTGACGGCGTCGCCCGCGTCACTTTTGACGTCATGCCCGCCGTAAGCACGGCCACCCTCATCTCCAAACGTGACGCCGACTGGGAAAAATCGCCGGCCCAGCTCAAAACGACTTCCGGCCGTGTCACGGCCTCCGCCCGCCTACCCGCCGGCACCACCACTTACTATTTCAATATCGAAGCCAGTGGCTTGACCGTCAGCTCGGAATATCAGCCCATAGCCCTGCCCTCCCCGAACCCCTGATCCCGCCCTCCCCTTTTTCATGAACATCAGAACTATCGCCTCCGCCCTCCTTGCCGTCCTGTGGCTTGCCTCCTCGGTTCACGCCGAGCCTTCCCTCGTCTACGAGGGCACCGCTGGCCCGGGCAAGGGCAAGCACATCGTTTTTCTCTCGGGCGATCACGAGTATCGCTCGGAGGAAACCCTGCCCGCCCTCGCACGAATCTTGGCCCAGCATCAGGGCTTCAAGTGCACCGTGTTGTTCAATGTCGATCCGAAGTCCGGCACCATCGTCCCCGGGAATTCCCAGTCGCCCGGCCTCGAAGCCCTCGCGACCGCCGATCTGGCCGTCGTCTTTTTGCGTTTCCAGGATTTCCCGGCAGACCAGATGAAACACGTCGCCGCGTATCTGGATCGCGGCGGGCCGGTCATCGGACTGCGCACCGCGACGCATGCGTTCCAGATTCCCGCCACCGGCGAATTCAAAAAATACTCCTGGAACTACAAGGGCGACGACTACGTCGGCGGCTTCGGCCACCAAGTACTCGGGCAGTCATGGGTCGGGCACTACGGGACAAATCACAAGCAGAGTACCCGCATCGACATCATCCCCGCGCTCGCCGCCCATCCGATTTTGCGGGGCGTGAAAGCCATCTGGGCCTACGAGGGCGGCTACGTGGGCAAACCCACCGACGGCGAGATTCTCACCATGGCTCAGCCGCTCAACGGCATGACTCCCGATTCCCCGGCCGACGCCACCAAACCGCCGATGCCCTCCGAGTGGACCCGCACTTATAAGAGCGCCTCCGGAAAAACCGGCCGCGTCTTCACCTCTCTTTACGGTGCCTCCGAAGATCTCCTCAACGACGGCTACCGTCGCATGTTGGTGAACGCATCGTTCTGGGCGCTGGGGCTAGAGGCCGCCATCAAACCCGATCTCAACGTGGCGCTCGTCGGCCCCTACAAGCCGAGCACCTTCGGCAACCAACGCTACATCGCTTCCATCAAACCCTCGGCCTACGCCAGCTTCGCGAGCCCGATTCCCGCTCCCGGTTCACCACCGCCCACGCCGCCGAACGCGAAAGCGAAAGCCCCGCAAACAGCGAAAACCGCTGCCGTCGTCGCACCCCAGCCCGGCGTAAAATCCGACGCCACGCCGCCCACCCAGGCCGAGGACGCCGCCAAGCAGAAATCCGGCAAGCAGGCGCGGACCGCGCCGCCGGCGAAGCCCGTCGATGCGCCCCACAGCATGAAAACCGAACCTGCCACCGCGAGCGCCGCGCGTCCGCAAATCGTCGCGCCGCCGAGCAAGCGCGAGCGCATCGTTCTCATCGGCAACGGCCTCGCCGAGCGCGATGTTTACTACCACCGCATCGAGACGGAGCTGGCCCTGCGTTACCCGGAACACGATTTGTTTTTCCGCAATCTGGGTCATGTCGGCGACACGCCCGGCTTCCGTCCGCATCCTTCGCGCGCGTCGCAGTGGGCGTTCCCGGGCGCGGAGAAATTTAATCCCGGCCTTAACGTCCACAAAGGCGAGGGCTTCTTCCCCACGCCGGACCAGTGGCTCACCCACCTCAAGGCCGACACCCTCTTCGCGTTCTTCGGCTACAACGAATCGTTCGACGGCCCGACCAAGGTCGCCAATTTTGAAGCCGAGCTCTCGGCCTGGGTCCAGCACACGTTGAGCAAAGCCTACAACGGCTCGACTGCGCCCCGCATCGTGCTCGTCTCGCCGATCGCCTTCGAAAATCAGTCCGCGAAACGTGACCTGCCCAACGGCGAAAAAGAAAACGCCCATCTCGCCCTCTACTCCACCGCCATCGCCTCCGTCGCAAAGAAACACGGCCTCACGTTCATCGATCTCTTCACCCCGACTCAGGCGCTCTACCGGACCGCCAAGGAACCGCTCACCACCGGCGGCTTCATCCCCAACGACGAGGGCTACCAACACGTCGCCAAACTTCTCGCGACCGGCGCATTCGGCGAGCAGGCCCGCACCTCCAAGGCCGATCCTGCCCTCGTACACGGCGCCGTAAAACAGAAGGATTACCACTGGAATAACGACTACCACCTCGTGAATGGCGTCCACGCCTACGGCCGACGCTACGGTCCCTACGGCCCGCAAAATTATCCCGATGAAGTCAAAAAGACCCGCGAGATGACCGCGCTCCGCGACCGGGTGATTCACGAAGTCGCCCGCGGGCAGAAGACCGATCTCGTCGTCGACGACAGCCAGACCCACGCCCTGCCGCCGGTGCCGACGAACTACGCGCCGAGCATCAAAAACGGCACCACGAGTTATCTCCCGGCCGACGACGGCCTCGCGGCGCTCACCGTCCCCGCCGGTTACAAAGTCGAGCTCTTCGCCAGCGAGAAGGAGTTCCCGAATCTCGCCAATCCCATGCAGCTTTCCTTCGATAATCGCGGTCGCCTCTGGGTCGCCGTCATGCCCGCTTATCCCGCGTATCGTCCGGGCGACGCGCTGCCCAACGACAAGATCCTCATCTACGAAGACACCGACGGTGACGGCAAAGCCGATAAAGAAACCGTGTTTGCCGACAAGCTCTACCTGCCCATCGGTTTCGAATTTGCGCCCGAGGGCGTCTATCTTTCCCAAGAGCCGAATCTCGTGCTCCTGCGCGACACCAACGGCGACGATAAAGCCGACCGCACCGAGATCATCCTCGGCGGTTTCGACACGCACGACACGCACCACGCCATCAGCGCCTACGCCGCCGATCCCAGCGGCGCCTTCATGCTGTGCGAGGGAGTTTTTCTGCACAGTAACGTCGAGACGCCCTACGGCCCCGTGCGCTGCGTCGATGGCGGTTTCTTCCGCTACAGCCCGCAGCGCGGGATGTTGGAGCGCACCATTCAGATGAGTATCCCCAATCCTTGGGGCTACACCTTTGACCGGTGGGGTCAGGACTTTTTCCTCTTCACCTCCGGCACGAACATGAACTGGGCCTTGCCCATGCAGGTAAAGCCCACCTTCGGCAGCAAAACTCCCGCCACCGTCGATCTTATCCCCGCCGCCGAAAAAGTGCGCCCCACGTCGGGTCTGGAGGTCGTCTCCTCCCGCCACTTCCCCGACGACGTCCAAGGCGATCTGATACTCTGTAACGCCATCGGTTTCCTCGGCATCAAGCAGCATCAGATCGAGGACGACGGCACGGGTTGGAAAACCACCTTCCGCCAAGACCTGCTCACGAGCACCGATCGCAATTTCCGTCCGGTCGATCTCGAGTTCGCCCCCGACGGCTCCCTCTACGTGATCGACTGGCACAACGTCCTGATCGGGCACATGCAGCACAACGCCCGCGATCCGATGCGCGACCACAACCACGGTCGTATTTACCGCATCACGTATCCGAGCCGTCCGCTCGTGAAGCCAGCCCAGGTCGCCGGCGCGAGCCTGGACACCTTGCTCAACAATTTGAAAGAGCCGGAAAGCCGCACCCGCTACCGCACCCGCCGCGAAATCCGCAACCACCCAGTCGCGACTGTACTCCCGGCCGTGAAAAAATGGGCCGCCGCGCAGACCGATACGCACGCGAAACTCGAAGCCCTCTGGACCACCTGGGGCATGAACGCAGTCGACGAACCCCTGCTGCGCGAACTCCTCGCCTCCTCGGATTTTCACGCCCGCGCCGCGGCCGTCCGCGTGCTGCGCTACAACACTCACCGTATCGCCGACCACGCTGCGTTGCTGGAAAAGGCCGCCGCCGATGAGCACGGTCGCGTGCGCTTGGAATCGGTCGTCGCCGCCTCGTGGTTACCCAATGTGCCGGCAGCGAAAAAGATCGTCGCCATCGGCGCCGCCCAGCCGCTCGACATCTGGAGCAAGGCCGTCGTGAAGACCGCCGCCGACCGCCTCGCCGGTATCGCCGAGGAGGAAAAGCCCGAGCACCCGCAGCTCCCCGCCCCGCCCCACCTCAACACGGCGGCGCAGAAACAATACCTCGCCGGCCAGCAGATTTTCCTGCGCGAGGGATTTTGCGTCACCTGCCACCAAGCGAACGGCAAGGGACTCGATCCGGCCTTTCCTTCCCTCGCCGGCAGCCCGTGGGTCACTCAAGACTCCGAGCGGCTGATCAAACTCACGTTGTATGGTCTGACCGGGCCGCTGGAAGTGAACGGCAAGAAATACGACGGCCAAGTGCCCATGACGCCCTTCGGCGGAATGTTGAACGACAATGACGTCGCCGCCGTGCTCACGTTTGTCCGCAATAGTTTTGGTAACAATGCGGCCCCGATCCCAGCCGCCGACGTCCAAAAAGTGCGCGCGAAAAATCCCGGCCGCATGATGCTCTACAACACCGAGGAATTGCTCAAAGAGCATCCACTGAACTAGGCGCCCGTCCCTCGGAGCGGCGGCTTTCGAGCCGCCGCCCACCTTCCTCCCCTGCGCGTTCGAGATGAGACCAACCTCGGTTTTGTAGGAGCCTGCTTGCGGGCGATAAACGGGCGATTTCGCATTTCACCCGCTCACCAGCTCCCGAATCGCCCGCAAGCAGGCTCCTACCTCCAGGCAAATTAGTCTGATCTTAAAAGTGAATTGGAATGACGCTCTCATGAAACACCTCATCACCCTCTGCGTCGCCGTGCTCCTGGGTCTCGGCGCGGTTCGCCCCGCGCTCGCCGCCGCCGCCGTGGCCTCGGACTTGCAGCCAGATCGTCTCACCCTCTATCGGACGGTCAATGGACTCGAATTGAAGCTGCACTCCTTCGAACCGGCGGGCCTCCAGCCCTCGGATCGCCGCTCGGCCATCGTATTCTTTTTCGGCGGCGGCTGGAGCGGCGGCGACGCGAAGCAGTTTTATCAACACGCCCGAGCGCTGGCCGATCAGGGGATGGTGGCCTTTTCCGCCGACTATCGGGTGAAGAGCCGCAACCAGACCACGCCGTTTGAGTGCGTGCAGGACGCGCGGGCCGCCATCCGCTGGGTGCGCGCCCACGCCGCCGAGTGGGGCATCGATCCCGACCGGATCGTCGCCTCGGGC